>NZ_SMJW01000400.1 GCF_004348335.1 Actinomadura bangladeshensis
GGGAGCGGAGGGAACGGGGGGCCCGTCCGGCACGACGCGGTCATAGGCCGCGCTCCCCGGGGCGCGGCCGGACGGCGGGCCGCGGGGAGCCGACCGAGGAAAAGGGAGTGGAACGAAAGATGGACAGTAAGGTCCCCGCACACCCCGCAGTCGCGGCCCCGGTGGTCGCGGACTCCGCGCTCGCGGACCCCGGACCCGCGGATCCCGCGCTCGCCGGCCCGCCCGTCCCGGCCGCCGCCGTCCCGGACCGGGCGGCGCCCGATACCGCGGCGCCGGATCAGGCGGTGCCCGATACCGCGGTGCCGGATGAAGCGGTGCCCGGTAGGGCGAACCCGGACGAGGCGGATGAAGCCGTGCCGGATCCCGGGCCGGCGGGCCCGGCGCGTCCGAGCCGGCTGCTCCCGGGGCTCTCCCCGGCGCACCGGATCGCCGCCGACCTGGACGGCTACCTCGGCGATCCGATGGACGACGAGGCCGGGCCGTTCTCCTACAAGGCGATCGTGGAGGCCGAGGAGCGCGACGAGCTCCCGCCGGGCGCGGTGGACGCCGTCCGGGCGTGGGGCTTCCCGAAGTACCTGGTGCCGTGCCCGCTCGGCGGGCGGCTGTCGACGCTGGAGGAGTTGTTCTTCGTCACGCGCGGCATCTCGCGCCGCAGCGTCACGGTGGCGGTGATGTACGGGTCCGGGCTGCTCGCGGTGAACCCGGTGTGGCTGTGGGGCAGCGCGTGGCAGCGCCGGACGGTCGCCGACGGGGTGCTGCGCGGCGACCTGGCCTGCTTCGGCGTCTCGGAGGCCGACCACGGCAGCGACGTGATGGCGTCGGAGTCGGAGGCCGACCTGCGGGGCGACGAGCTGGTCCTGACGGGCGTGAAGTGGCCGGTCGGCAACGCCACCCGCGGCCGGTTCGTGACCACCTACGCCAAGACCGGCCCGCGCGACTTCTCCCTGATCCTGGTCGACAAGCGGGAGCTGGACCCGGCCGCCTGGTCGACGCTGCCGCCCGTCCGGACGGTGGGGCTGCGCGGCCACGACCTGTCGGGCGTGGCGTTCTCGGGCGCGCGGGTGCCCGCCGACCGGGTGATCGGGCGGCGCGGGTCCGGGCTCGTCCAGACGCTGAAGACGCTGCAGATCACCCGGACCGCGATCGCGGCGCTGTCGGTCGGGACGATCGACGCGGTCGTGCGCATCGGGATGGAGTACTCGCGGCAGCGCACCCTCTACGGCTCGGACATCTACAAGATCCCCGTCATCCGCGACCACCTGCTCAAGGCCCATCTGGACCTGCTGATCGCCGAGTGCGTCGCGATCCCGGTGACGCGCTGCCTCACGGTCGCGCCGGGGCGGCTCAGCCTGTGGTCGTCGATCGCGAAGTACTTCGTCCCCGTGCTGGGGGAGGAGGTCGTGGCGAGCATCGGGACGGTCCTCGCCGCGCGCGGCTACCTGCGCGAGGGCGTGGCGCACGGGGTGTTCCAGAAGCTCCAGCGCGATCACGCCATCGCGAGCATCTTCGAGGGCACCACGCACGTGAACCTGGCGAACGTCGCCGGGCAGCTCCCGTACCTGATCGACCCGCCGGAGGAGACCGGCGGCGAGGACGAACTGCTCGCCGAGCTGTTCTGCTGGACGCGGACCCCGCCGGCGTGGGAACCCGACGGCCGGCGCCTCCAGCTCACCAACGAGGGCCGCGACGAGGTCGGGCAGCGGTTCGAGCAGATCGCCGAGGCGGTGCTGGAGGCGGCGAACGCGCACGCCGCGCCCGGTGTCGCGGCCGAGCTGAAGGACCTCGTGTCGAGCATCGGCGGCCTGCGCGCCAAGGTGGACGAGGGCATCAGGGCGGCCGAGGGCGACACCTCGTCGGTGGCCGCGCTCGCCCGCGCCAAGCGGTACTGCGAACTGCACGCGATGGTCTCCTGCATGCTGACGTGGCTGCACAACCGCCACGCGTTCGGCGGCCCGTTCGCGGACGGCCAGTGGCTCGCGCTGTGCCTGCAGCGCCTGCTGCAGCGCGCGCAGCCCGACGCTGCCCTGTCGGAGGAGTTCCTCCCGTCGCTGGAGGACGCGATGTTCCGCAGCTTCGAAGAACGGCGCTGGTTCTCGCTGCTCTCCCTGGCCGAGGACGAGTGATAGGCCGTGTACACGGATTTCGTGTCCCTCGTCCGGGACAACATCCAGACGTACGGTGACGACCGCTCGTTCACCTTCATCAGCGAAGAGCCGGGACGCAAGTACAAGGAGAACGTGCTCGGCTTCGCCGAACTGGACCGCAGGGCGCGCGCGCTCGCCTGCCGCCTGGAGGCGCGCGGGCTGCGCGACAGGGCCGTCCTGCTGCTGTATCCGGAGGGCCTGGAGTTCATCACGGCGTTCCTCGGCTGCCTGTACGCGCGGGTCATCGCCGTCCCGGCGCCGCTGCCCGACCTCGACGCGGGACGGTTCGGACGCACCCGCCGCATCATCGAGGACGCCGACATCGCGCTGATCCTCACCGACACCGCCCACCGGGCCACCCTCGACGCGTGGCTGCGGGCGGCGGGCCTGCGCAACCGCGTCCACTGCCTCGACACCCAGGCGGGCAAGGACGCCGATCCGGGAGACTGGACGCCGCCGGAGTTCGAGCCGGCCACCATCGCGTTCCTCCAGTACACGTCGGGCTCGACCAGCGACCCGAAGGGCGTGATGGTCTGCCACGGCAACCTGCTGTGCAACGGCGAGGAGATCAAGCGCCGCATCGAGGGCTCGCCCGACACCGTCGGCGTGGGCTGGGTGCCGCACTACCACGACATGGGCCTGGTCGGTCAGTTCCTCGAACCGCTCTACCTCGGCTGCCGGTACGTGTTCACCTCGCCGATCGCGTTCATCAAGCGTCCGGTGCTCTGGCTCGAGCTGATCACCCGCTACAAGGGCACGATCACCGTCGCGCCCAACTTCGGGTACGAGCTGGCCCTGCGCCGCGTCACCGACAAGCAGCTGGACGGCCTGGACCTGTCGTCGCTGACGGTCGCCAAGAACGGCGCCGAACCCGTCCGGGCGTCGACGCTGGAGGCGCTGACCGAGCGGTTCGGCCCGGTCGGGTTCCGGCCCGGGATGTGGATGCCCTGCTACGGGATGGCGGAGACGACGCTGCTCATCACCGGCGCCCCGCGCGGCACCGGCCCGGTCGTCCGCGACTTCGACACCGAGGCCCTCACCAAGGACGAGGCCGTCCCCCTCCCGGGCCGGGAGGGCGCGGGCCCGGAGGGGGCGCGGCGGCTCGTCAGCAGCGGGCGCCCCGTCACCCTGGACGTGCGGATCGTCGACCCGGAGACGCGCGCCGAACGCCCGGAAGGGCGGGTCGGCGAGATATGGGTCCGCGGCGGAAGCGTCGCGCGGGGCTATTGGGGCAGTCCGGAAGAAAGCCGAAAGACTTTCGGTGCGCGCACCATTGCCGATGAGGGTCCCTATCTGCGCACCGGTGATCTCGGATTCGTCCTCGCCGGCGAACTCTTCGTCACCGGAAGGATCAAGGATCTGATCATCGTCAACGGCCGGAACATCCACGCCCACGACATCGAGGAGGCGGCGCGCGCGGCCCATCCGGCCGCGCTGGCCGGCGCCGCGTTCGCGATCGACGGCGCCATCGACGCCGATGTCGGCGGCGGCCTGGACGGCGGCAGGGAGCACGTCGTCCTCGTCCAGGAGATCAGCACCCGGGCGGCCGCCGGAACGCCCCTGGACGAGCTGGCGGCCCTCATCAAGGCCCGGGTGGCGCGGGCGTTCGAGCTGCCCGCGGTGAGCGTCGTGCTCGCCGCGCGCGGCACCGTGCGGCGCACCACGAGCGGGAAGATGCAGCGCCGGCTGACCCGGGAGGCCTTCCTCGCCGGGGAGATCACCGCGCTCGCCGATGATCTCGAATCGGACGTCGCGGACCTCCGGCGGGCACCGGCATGAATCCCGCGCGCAGGCCCGTGACGTGCCATTTCGAAGATCAAAAAATTAGTGCTGACCAATCCTAGTCAAAAGCATGACTAATCATGTCTTTGTCTGCTAACGTCGGTCGCAACCCTGAGTCAAGGCGGGGAGAGAAGGCCGATGGCGCTACGTCACGCGGTGCTGGCGGCGCTGCTCGATGGCGAGTACAGCGGCTACCAGCTGGCCAAGATCTTCGATTTGTCGGTCTCCAACTTCTGGCATGCCGTACCGCAGCAGCTCTACTCGGAGCTGTCGAGGTTGGAGACGGAGGGCCTGATCCGCGGACGGCAGATCATCCAGCACGACCGTCCCAACAAGCGGGTGTACACGGTCACCCGGGCCGGTGTCGACGAGCTCGAGCGGTTCGCCGTCACCCCCGCCAAACCCGGGATCATCCGGGAGAACCTGCTCGTGATGGTCCAGGCCGTGGACCACATCCGCGCCGAGTCCGTCATCGCGCAGCTCGAGGACCGCGCGGTCGCGGCCGCGGCCAAGGTCGAGGTCTTCGAGCACACCCTCAAGCACCTGCGCGGCGACCTGGACGAGGAGACGTTCCTGCGGACCGGGTCCCCGCTCGGCCCCTACCTCACCTGCCTTCGGGGCCGCCGCTTCGAGCAGGAGAACTACGAGTGGTTCACCAGCACCGCCCGGCTGCTGCGCAGCCGGACGGGCACCCAGGCCGAGGAGGACGAGGCGTCATGACGGCCATCATGCCGCCCGCGGCCCCCTCGAACGCGGCGCCATCCGCGCCGACCCCTCACGCCCACCC
>NZ_SMJW01000401.1 GCF_004348335.1 Actinomadura bangladeshensis
CCAAGCCGAAGAACAAGACCTGGTCCCAGTGGCGCGGCTACGGCCACGTCCGCACCTTCACCGGCGACTACACCAACCCCGCCACCCAATCCGACACCTTCTACCTCCGGGGTATGGACGGCGACCGAAAGAACAAGGACGGCGGCAAGAAGTCGGTCACCGTCTCCGACGGTGAGGGCGGCACCCACACCGACCACGACGCCTTCGCCGGATTCACCCTCAAAACCGTCACCTACGACAAGCCCGGCGGCACCGTCTACTCCAAGACGGTCAACACCCCATGGAAGACACAGACCGCGTCGCGGACGCGATCGTGGGGCACCACCACCGCCAATGTCACCGCTACCGGCACCACCCGGACCTGGACCGCCCAGGACGGCGGCGGCTGGACCGAGACCAAGACCGACAACACCTACCGGGCGTCAGGCCCCGGGGTCGGCCGCCTCGATACGGTCGACGACCTCGGTGACGTCACCTCTGCCGCCGATGACAAGTGCACCCGCACGGACTATGCCGACAACACCGGCGCCTGGATGGTGAACTATCCCTCCCGCGCCGAAACCGTGGCCGTCAACTGCTCGACCACACCCGACCGCTCCACGCAGGTCGTCTCCGACGTCCGCACCTACTACGACGACGCCGGCTTCGGTGACGGCCCCACGGTCGGGAACGTCACCAAGGTCGACAAGATCGCCTCTCACGACGGCGGCACGGCGACCTACGTGACGCAGGGGGAAAGCCGCTACGACGCCTACGGGCGGTCCACGCAGGCCACCGATGCCGCCGGCAACGTCACCACCACCGCCTACACCGAAACCCAAGGGCTCACCACTCAGATCACCACGACCGGCCCGTCGGCCGCCCCTGGGAACGCCTCGACGTCCCTGGTCGGCACCCGGCAACTCGACCCCGCCTGGGGTCTGCCGGTCACCGAACTGGACGTGTCCAACAACAACCTGCGCACCGACCTGACCTATGACCCGCTCGGACGGCTGCAGAAGGTGTGGCTGCCGAACCGGTCGAAGCGCACCGACGATCCCAACTTCGAGTTCGCGTACCAGATCACCGACGGGCAGATCGTCGCGGTGACCACCAAGACCCTGGACGCCGACGGCGCGCAGAAACTCGCCCAGATCGAGATGCTCGATGGCCTGCTGCGCACCCGGCAGGTCCAGGTCCCCGGCCCGGACGGCCGGCTGATCTCCGACACCTTCTACGACGACCGCGGCCAGGTCACCACCACCTACGCCCCCTACACCAGTACCGGCGCCCCCGAAGCCGCCCTGTTCGGGGTCTACGACCCCGGCCAGGTCGAGACCCAGTCCCACACCGAGTACGACGGGCTGGGCCGCAAGACCGTCGAACGCCTGACGACCGAGAACGGCGAACAGCCCGACAGCGAGCTGTGGCGCACCACCTACGACTACGGCGGCGGCAACCGCACGTCCGTCATTCCGCCCGCCGGAGGAATCCCGACGGCCCAGATCACCGATGCCCGCGGCCGGATCAGCGAACGCCGCCAGTACAAGGCCGCCACTCCCACCGGCGACTACGACGCCACCCGCTACACCTACACGCCGGCCGGTGAGATAGCGACGGTCACCGACCCGTCAGGCAACGTCTTCACCAACACCTACGACCTGCGCGGCCGCAAGATCCGCACCACCGACCCCGACAAGGGCGCCGTCACCTTCACCTACAACGCCCTGGACAAGGTCACCTCCACGACGGACGCCCGCGGCGAGAAGATCTTCCTGGACTACGACGGGCAAGGACGCAAGACCGCCGCCCACCGCGGCGCGGCCGACGGTCCGGTCCTGTCCTCCTGGACGTATGACACCGCCATCCGCGGCAAAGGCAAACTCGCCTCGGCAACACGCCACGCCGCCGATGGGGACTACACCACCGGCGTTTACAGGTACGACCCCCTGGGCCGCCCCGAGACCTCCACCCTCACCATTCCCTCCTCCCAAGGGCCTCTTGCGGGGAACTACGGCTTCTCCACCAGTTACAACTTCGACGGCACGGTCAAGGGCCAGACCATGCCGGCGGTCGGCGGGCTTCCCGGTGAGAGCGTCGTCCACGCCTATGATGCCTGGCAGCGTCCCACCGGACTGACCGGCAAGACCACCTACATCAACACCGCCCAGTACACTCCCACCGGCAAACTCACGGTCGTGGAGTACGGCACGGACCCGAGCAAGCAGGCCTGGCAGACCTTCACCTACGAGAAGGGAACCCGGCGGCTGGCCGGCGCCCGCACCAGCCGTGCCGGCCTCGGCGGTGCGGACCGTCACGCCACCTACCACTACACCGACGCCGGCTCCATCACCTCGATCACCGACACTTCCCGCGACGGCGTCGACAACCAATGCTTCAGCTACGACCATCTGCAGCGGCTCACAGAGGCCTGGACCCAGGCCGCCGACGCCTGCGCCGGCGAACCGACGAGTTCGGTGATCGGCGGGCCGGCACCGTACTGGCAGACCTTCACCTACGACACCGCCGGCAACCGCAAGACCCAAACCGTGCACGGTGTCGGAGGCGAGGGCGATACCACACGCACCTACACCTACGCCGACCCGGGGCACGGCAACCGCCTCAACACGATGGTGCAGACCGGCGGAGACGGTGACCGCACCGACACCTACACCTACGACGCCACCGGTAACACCACCACCCGTACGGTCGGCACCGGCTCCGCCGGTCAGACCCTCGGCTGGGACGCCGAAGGCCAACTCACCGAGGTCACCGAGAACGGCACGAGCACCCGTTACATCTACGACGCCGACGGCAACCGCCTCATCCGCGAAGACGCCACCGGCACCACCCTCTACATGCCCGACGGCACCGAACTCCGCGCTCTGACGGGCGCCACCACCGCCACCGGCACCCGCTACTACTCCTTCGCCGGGCAGACCGTCGCGATGCGCACGTCCGACGGCACGGTCACCTACCTGAGCGGCGACGCCCAAGGCACCGCCCAGGTCGCCATCAACGCGGCCACCCAGCAGGCCGCCATCCGCCGCTTCGATCCCTTCGGCAACGTCCGGGGCTTTGACGACAACGCCACCTGGCCGAATGACAAGGGCTTTGTCGGGGGCACGCAGGACCCCACCGGTCTCACCAATCTCGGGGCCCGTCAATACGACCCGTCCACCGGCCGTTTCATCTCCGTGGACTCGCTCATCGACAATGCCGACCCGCAGCAGATGAACGGCTATACCTACGCCAACAGCAGTCCGGTGACCAATAGCGACCCTGATGGCACCATGTGCTGGCACACTCCCGATGGAAACGAGTGCTTCAACGGTGATGGAGTGGACCGCCGTCCGACCCGGAACGGATACGACGTCTACGACGGCAATGGAAACAAGGTTTCCAGTGTCGGGCCCAAGGGTGTAACGAACCTGGTCAACGGGCGAAGCAGCCTGCGCACGAAAGGCCCCGTGGCGAAGGCACCGGAAGTCCGGAACCCCGCTCTGCGTAGAATTCTTGACGATATCTACGCGCACGGGGCGGAGGTGGACGGAGACGGCAAGGCCGGTACGGCGCTGCGCGCCGAACTCGAGGATGGTCTGATGACCAAGGGGCACTACCATGACGTGGACGTCGCGGACCTGTTGAAGAGGCTCGGCTCGCTTCTCGAGGCGGAGCGGAAGGCGCAGGTGCGGGGAGAGGCCGGCTCGGTCCTGTCCGAGGCGGACAAAAAGATTGCCATCAGGGAGGCGATCGAGCTGGCGGATGCGCTCAATGCGGACGACCGGGCCGGTAAGATCACCGAAATGTGGGCCAAGGACCCCCAGCGCAAGTCGAATGTGATGGGGGCGATTCGGAACTTCTTGAAGAGCCCGGCATCGGCGGCGGTCACGGGTGAGAAGTGGGAGCAGGCGCATCCCAAGGCGCGGCCGCGCCGGGTGCCGGGATCGGGCACTCGATTCCGTCCCGGAGGTCTGCTGGGAGGTGGTATCGAGGCGTTCAGCTGGCTCGATCTGCTCATCATGCAAGTCCCGACCGCTGCCTGTTATGTCGGGATGACCTGTGTGCGCGTCGGTGACCAGTGGGTACCGAAGAACGACCCTCGTCTCGTATCTTAGCGAGTCCGTCGGGTGAAGCGCCCGGCCCGGCAGGGGTCGGGCGGTGCGAGTTCGCCAGGGCAAGAGGAAAGTGTGGGCAAGTGCAGGAGATTGGAGATGTCGACGCACTCAAAGAGCGCTTGTGGCATGAATTCCCGGAGGCCAGGGCTGGGATCGAAGAGTTGGAGCGCCGGGAAAGGGAGTTCTTTTTGGAGTATGGTGAGGCGCTCTTCGTCGGCGTTTACGACTACATCTCGGAGATATTCTGGTGGGAGGTTTTCGAGCCCGCCCTGCGGCGTGGTGACGATGGCCTGATCGACAGATGCGCCCGCTTTGTCGAGGTGCTACTCGGGAGTTCCAGCGAACTGATTCGCGAGGCGGTCGACATACGTGTCGTCTCGCATCTGGAGCGGTGGCCGGTCGTGCTGGGATTCGCCGGACCGAGGCTTCATGCCAAGCTGGTGCCGTAGCCGCAGGTGCTAGTGCGGTGACCACGAACGTTCGCCGGGTCTTGTCATGCTGCTTTGGGGCGGGGTCGTCCCCAGCGTTGCTGGCGTTCGCTGCGGACCCGGGCGCGTTCGCGGCGTTGGGCGGCCAGCACGTCGG
>NZ_SMJW01000402.1 GCF_004348335.1 Actinomadura bangladeshensis
GTCTGGTCGTCCACGTCGGTGATCAGCGCGTGCAGCAGCCGCACGGCGGGGTCGGTGTCGTCGGCGGGACGCGACGCGCCGAGCGCGCGCCGCGTGGCGAGCGCCTCGACGAGGGCGTCGGTGCCGCGGACGGCCGACAGGTCGACGGTCGGCGGAGCGGCGGACGGCGGACGGGCCGCCGGGGCCGGAGCATCACCGGAGTGCGAGGGCTCGGCCGGATTCGGGGCGCCCCCGATGCCGGTGAGGGGGCCTCGCTCCGTCAAGCGATCGACTCCTCTCTGGCCATCGCCCGCAGCCGCGCCAGGGCCCGGTGCTGCGCGACCCGCACCGCGCCCGCGGACATGCCGAGCACGTTCCCGGTCTCCTCGGCCGACAGGCCCGCGACGACGCGCAGCAGGACCAGCTCGCGCTGGTGCTCGGGCAGCCGGGTGAGCAGGTCGCGGGCGCGCTGCGCCTCGATGTAGCGGACCACCGTCTCCTCGGGCCCGGGACGGTCGTCGGGGCCGTCCGGCAGGTCCTCGGTGGGGACGGCGGCGCGCACCGCGCTGCGCAGCGCGTCGGCGATCTTGTGCGCGGCGATGCCGAACACGAAGGAGGCGAAGGGGCGGCCCATGTCCCGGTAGCGGGGCAGGGCCGACAGGACGGCGATGCAGACCTCCTGTGCCACGTCGTCGGCGATGTGGTACTGCCCGGAGACGCGGCCGAGCCGGGCCCGGCAGTACCGGACGATCATGGGGCGCACCTCGGCGATGAGGACCTCGATGGCGCCCGGGTCGCCCTGCACGGCGAGGGTCGTCAACTCCTTGAGGTCGCCGTCGCCCGCGTCCGCCGCGCGCAGCGTCCGCGCTCCGCGGCCGATGTCGCGGGGCGGTGGAGGGGAATGCCCTCCCGAGGGTTCGGCAGCGCGCGCGGTCATGGTCCCGGCGAAGCATCCCTCGGTCACGCCTTGCATGATGCCCAGCACCGCCGGGCGTGTCTGCCCCGTCCTCGACAACGGAATGGTCACAGTGCTGGAACGAACCTGGGAATACTACACCGTGCGTTCATTTCGCTGCCCGGCGTCACGAAATCTTAAATGGCTCATTGAGCTACAAACAGCTTATTGACCGATAAAAGACGAGACCCCCGTCCGGGACGGACGGGGGTCTGCCGATGCGGCGTGCGGACGGCTCAGTGGCCGTGCCCGTGGCCGTGCCCGTGACCGCCGGCGGCCGGCTCCTCTTCCTCCGGCTTGTCGACGACGAGCGCCTCGGTGGTGAGCAGCATGCCCGCGATCGAGGCGGCGTTGGTGACCGCCGAACGGGTGACCTTCACCGGGTCGATGACGCCCTGGGCGATCAGGTCGCCGTACTCGCCGGTCGCGGCGTTGTAGCCGTGCCCGGCCTGCAGCGCCTGCACCTTGGAGACGACGACGTAGCCCTCCTGGCCGGCGTTCTCGGAGATCCAGCGCAGCGGCTCGGCCAGCGCGCGGCGGACGGCCTCGGCGCCGGTGGCCTCGTCACCGGACAGCCCGAGCGTGTCGAAGCCCTCCTTGGCGACGTGCACCAGCGCGCTGCCGCCGCCGGAGACGATGCCCTCCTCGATCGCCGCGCGGGTCGCCGAGATGGCGTCCTCCAGGCGGTGCTTCTTCTCCTTCAGCTCCACCTCGGTGGCGGCGCCGACGCGCAGCACGCAGACCCCGCCGGCCAGCTTGGCCAGGCGCTCCTGCAGCTTCTCGCGGTCCCAGTCGGAGTCGGAGTTCTCGATCTCGACCTTGATCTGGTTGACCCGCGCGTTGATCTCGTCCGCGGAGCCCTCACCGTCGACGATGGTGGTGGCGTCCTTGGTGACGGTGATGCGGCGGGCGCGGCCGAGGTCCTCCAGCCCGATGGAGTCGAGCTTCAGGCCGATGGCCTCGCTGACGACCTGGCCGCCGGTCAGGGTGGCCATGTCGCCGAGCATCGCCTTGCGGCGGTCGCCGAAGCCCGGCGCCTTCACCGCGACGGACGTGAACGTCCCGCGGATCTTGTTGGCGACGAGCAGCGCCAGGGCCTCGCCCTCGACGTCCTCGGCCACCACGAGCAGCGGCTTCTTGGTCTGCGCGACCTTCTCGGCCAGCGGCAGGAACTCCTGCACGTTGGAGATCTTGCCGTCCACGATGAGGACGTAGGCGTCCTCCAGGACGGCCTCCATGCGCTCGTGGTCGGTGACCATGTGCGGCGACAGGTAGCCCTTGTCGAACTGGAGGCCCTCGGTGAACTCCAGCTCCAGGCCCATGGTGTGGGCCTCCTCGACGGTGATGACGCCGTCCTTGCCGACCTTCTCGAACGCCTCGGCGATCAGCTCGCCGATCTGCGCGTCCTGCGCGGAGATGGTCGCGACGTGCGCGATCTCGCCCTTCTCCTCGACCTCGCGGGCCGACTTCAGCAGCTGGTCGGACACGTACTGGGCGGCCGCGTCGATGCCGCGCTTCAGCGCGAGCGGGGACGCGCCGGCCGCCACGTTGCGGGTGCCCTCCCGGACCATCGCCTGCGCGAGGACGGTCGCCGTGGTGGTGCCGTCGCCCGCGATGTCGTTGGTCTTGGTCGCCACTTCCTTGGCGAGCTGGGCCCCGAGGTTCTCGTACGGGTCCTCCAGCTCCACCTCGCGGGCGATGGTGACGCCGTCGTTGGTGATCGTCGGCGCACCGAACTTCTTGTCGATGACGACGTTGCGGCCGCGCGGGCCGATCGTCACCTTGACGGCGTCCGCGAGAGCGTTGACGCCGCGCTCAAGAGCCCGGCGAGCGTCCTCCTCGAACTCCAGGATCTTCGCCATGCGGATACTCCTCTTCACGCGATCCGCCCCGGCAGCCCCGCCGAAGGCGGCGCCGACCGGGGCGGGTGCATCACGTCTCGGTGATTACTTCTCGATGACCGCGAGCACGTCGCGGGCCGAGAGGACGAGGTACTCCTCGTTGTTGTACTTGACCTCGGTGCCGCCGTACTTGCTGTAGAGCACGACCTCGCCGACCTTGACGTCGACCGGGACGCGCTCGCCCTTGTCGTCGACGCGGCCCGGGCCCACCGCGATGACGGTGCCCTCCTGGGGCTTCTCCTTCGCGGTGTCCGGGATCACCAGGCCCGACGCGGTGGTGGTCTCGGCCTCAAGCGGCTGGACGACGATGCGGTCCTCAAGCGGCTTGAGAACAACCTTGGTGGCGGTCGTCACGATCTGACCTCCCCTTCGATTGGTCCTCGGCCGGCCACGGATGACCGGCCAGCACATGTGACAGAAGAGGCGACCCTGGACCGGCCTGCCGTCGCGGGTGCCAGACCGACCTTCGTCGCTGTGTTGGCACTCTCGCTACGAGAGTGCCAGTCATGGAGACTATTCCGTGCCCGGGAGCCCGTCAACACGGACACGGACGGACCGGGCGGTGTTCACCGACCGCTAACTTCGCCCCATGGACATCGCGTCGTTCCGCGCCCTGCGCACCGCGTCGGGCCAGGCACTCCTGGACGAGGTGGCCGCCGCCGACGTCCGCGAGGACGCCCTGCTCGCGACAGCGACGCGGCTGCGCGAACGGCACGATCCCGCGCTCGTCGCGGCGGCGCTCACGGAGGTGCGGCTCCGCGAGCGCGCGCGGCCCAAGTTCGGTCCGGACGCCGCCCGCATGTACTTCACGCAGGCCGGCCTTGAGCAGTCGACACGGGCCTGTGTGGCGGCACATCGGGCGCAACGGTTCGCGACCCGGTTGGACGGCGCGCGCGTGCTGGAACTGGGGTGCGGGATAGGCGCAGACCTCATCGCGCGGGGGCGCGCGGGCCTCACCGGGGAGGGCGTGGAACTCGACCCGTTGACGGCGGAGGTCGCTCAGGCGAACGTGGCCGTTTTCGGGTTGGACGCTCCCATACGCGTTGGGGACGCCACCAAAGTCGCCGTGGACGGATTCGGCGCCGTGTTCGCCGACCCTGGGCGTCGTACAGCACGGGGCAGGGTCTTCGATCCCCGTTCGTATGAACCGCCGCTTGACGTCGTCCTGGATATGGCGCGGAAGGTACCCGCCGCTTGCGTCAAGGTGGCGCCCGGCATACCGCATGAGGCCGTCCCGGACGGCGCGGAGGCCGAGTGGGTGTCGGTGCACGGTGACGTCAAAGAGGCCGCACTCTGGCTGGGGTCTCTCGCAGGGGACGTGGGACGTCGGGCCACGCTGCTCTCGTCCGACACCGACCCGGAGGTCTGGACGCTGACCCCGCATGGGCTGGACGTCCCGGAAGTACGCGGGTGGGGTCGTTACCTGTACGAGCCCGACGGAGCGGTGATCCGCGCCCATCTGGTCGGCGAGGTGGCAGAACTGGTCGGCGGCGGGCTCGCGGACGAGCACATCGCGTACGTCACGTCCGATCGGCTGTGCCCGACGCCGTTCGCGTCCGCGTACGAGATAGAGGACGTGCTGCCGTTCTCGGTGAAGCGCCTGCGAGCGGAGTTGAAGCGCCGCGAGGTCGGCGTGCTGACCGTCAAGAAGCGCGGTTCCGCCGTCGACGTCGACCGGCTGCGGCGCGACCTCGGCTTCGGCGGGAAGCGGGCGGGCCGGGGCGGTGCGGAGCTGACGCTGGTGGTGACGCGCGTCGGCCGCGACCCGGTCGCCCTCATCACCCGTCC
>NZ_SMJW01000403.1 GCF_004348335.1 Actinomadura bangladeshensis
GACGCGCCCCCCGAGGCTTCCGAAGGGAAGCGTGAGAGCAGGACGGGCCGCAACCTGCCGCTCGCCGTCGGCGTCGGCGTCGCCCTGGGCGCGCTGGTCCTGCTGTCGCTCTACACCGTCAAGGAGATCTTCCTTGGCGTGATGATCGTGTTCCTCTTCCTCGGCATGCGCGAGCTGACCGAGGCGCTCAAGAGCCGCGACATCCGCGTCCCGTTCATCCCGGTCGCGACGGGCATGGTGGGCACACCGGTCGTCGCGTACGTGTGGGGGCCGACCGCCGCGGTCGCCGCGGTGTCGCTGACGGTGCTCGCGCTGCTGATGACGCGGATGACCGAGGGCGCCGACGGATACGTCCGCGACGTCGCCGCCGGGTCGTTCGTGGCCGGCTACCTGGTGCTGATGGGCGGGATCGTCGCGCTGCTCATGCGGCCGGACGACGGAGACCACCGCATCGTCATCTTCATCGCGACGACCGTCGCCAGTGACATCGGCGGTTATTTCGCAGGGTCGTTCCTGGGCAAGCACAAGCTCGCCCCCACGATCAGCCCGAAGAAGACGTGGGAGGGCGTCACCGGTTCCGCCATCACCTGCATGGCCGTCGGCGGATGGCTGGTGTGGTGGCTGCTGGACGGCGGGCAGGTCTGGCAAGGCGTCATCATCGGCCTCGCCGCCGTGGTCACCGCGACCGCAGGCGACCTCGTCGAGTCGATGGTCAAGCGTGATCTCGGTATCAAGGACATGGGAACGCTCCTTCCGGGCCACGGCGGGGTGATGGACCGCCTCGACTCCCTGGTCGCGACGGCTCCCGTCGTGTGGCTTCTCTTGGAGCTCTTCCTTCCGACCTAGGACGCGGGCAGGCCGCTCCAGGGGCCCGCTCTAGCAGACCCTAGGAGATGACCCAGGAGCGGCCCTGCTGCGCGAGGCGCCGTACGAGCGCGTCCGATCCCTCGCTCTTCGCGTAGCGGTGCTCTTCACCGGTGATGGGCACGAGCCACAGCCACCGGACGGCGTCGCCGTTGAGCGTGAGCCCCGTCAGGGCGGGCGCCTCAGGGCCCGTCAGACGGTTCGGATCGTCCAGGAGCAGGACGCCTTCCCAGGACGACTCACCGCTGCCCAGCGGGAACGTCCGGGCCTCGTGGTACCACTTCACGACGTCGCCCGGAGCGAACCAGGTCACCGACCGCCACGGGTACTGCGCGAGCCAGGGGAAGATGCTGCCGGCCTTCTGGCTGGGGAGCGTGCTGGCGACGGCGAGTTCGATCCGTCCGTAAGGGGCGACGTCGTCTTCGTACAGTTCGACCGTGGGCATGCGCTGGCGGCTCATTCCGACGGTGCTCAACACCGTGAACTCCCGGCCGTCCTTCGCGGGACGCTCCGACACCCCTACCGTCGGGGCGACCCCCGCCCTGCCGCTCGCCAGTTGCCGTCCGACGTCGTGCCAGTAGTGGCCACTCGGGCCGAGCCATTGCAGCAGGTGGCCGAGCACCGACTGCTGGAACTCCGCCCAGGAGTCGTCGGCCCGGCACCGCTTCCAGTGCTCGCGCGCCGATTCGATGCGCGGCCCGAAGTCCTCGATCTCCTCGTCCAGGGGGAAGGCGAAGGGGCTCTGGCGGGTGGCGTCGCGCGCGTATCCGGGGATGCCGCGCCCCATGTCCGACCAGCCGGGGATCACGAACAGCGGGTCGCCGGCCTCCAGGACGGCGACTCCGTCGCCCTCCTCGAACCACACGACCTCCAGGGATTCGGTGTCCAACGCCTTGCGTCCCGCCGGATCGCGCAGGTGGGACTCGGGCAGGAGGGGCGGGCGGCCGGCGTCCAGCCGCGACTGGTCCAGGTCCCGCGGGGCCTTCCGGTGGTTCGCGACCCACGTGGCTCCGACCACCGAGTCGCGCGCGTCCTTCAGGTAGGCCGCGGTGACGTCGCCGTCGGTCTCGATGACGAGCCGCCGGCTGCCGTACGGACTCGCCGCGGCGTGGACGACCTTGGCCGCGGACCCCCGGGGAGAGGCCCCGCCCTTACGCAAAACCGACATGATCGAGACCTTAGTCGCACACAAGGTCATGTGCAGGAATGTCGCCCTACTGGTCAGGGCGTCCACCGGCGGACGGACGAGGCACGGGCCGGTGTTTGCGACACTGGAAGGACCATGTCTACGACCCAGCCCGCCGCCACCGGCACCGCGCCCAAGAAGACCCCGGCGAAGCTCGTCTTCGCCGCCCCGAGGCGCGGCAAGCCGCCGAGGCATCTCGCCGACCTGACCACGGCGGAGCGCCGGGAGGCGGTCGCCGCGCTGGGGGAGAAGCCCTTCCGTGCCGACCAGCTGTCGCGGCACTACTTCGCCCGCCTCGTGGACGACCCCGCCAAGATGACGGATCTGCCCGCCGCCGTCCGCGAACGCCTGGTCTCGGAGCTGCTGCCGTCGCTGCTGACGCCGGTCCGCGAACTGGACTGCGACGGCGGGACGACGCTCAAGACGGTCTGGAAGGCCTTTGACGGCGTCCTGTTCGAGTCGGTGCTGATGCGGTATCCCGACCGGGCCACGATGTGCGTGTCCTCCCAGGCCGGGTGCGGCATGAACTGCCCCTTCTGCGCGACCGGCCAGGCCGGGCTGACACGTAACCTCTCTACGGCGGAGATCGTCGAGCAGGTCGCCGCCGGCGCGCGCACACTCGCACGTGGGCGCATCCCGGGCGGGCCTGGGCGGGTCTCCAACATCGTCTTCATGGGCATGGGCGAGCCCCTGGCCAACTACAAGGCGGTCATAGGCGCCGTACGCCGCATCACCGACCCGGCACCGGCCGGCCTGGGCATCTCCCAGCGCTCGGTGACGGTTTCCACGGTCGGGCTCGTCCCGGCGATCGAGAAGCTCGCAGCCGAGGACATGTCGGTGCGGCTGGCGGTCTCCCTGCACGCCCCTGACGACGAACTGCGCGACGACCTCGTGCCCATCAACAACCGGTGGAAGGTGTCGGAGGTACTGGACGCCGCCTGGGCCTACGCCGACCGGAGCGGGCGCCGGGTCTCGATCGAGTACGCCCTCATCAAGGACGTCAACGACCAGGCGTGGAGGGCCGATCTTCTCGGCAGGCTCTTGCGCGGGAATCTCGTACACGTCAATCTGATCCCGTTGAATCCGACGCCGGGTTCCAAGTGGACCGCCTCCCGGCCGGAGGACGAGCGCGAATTCGTCCGGCGCCTGGAGGCCCACGGGGTCCCGGTCACGGTGCGCGACACTCGGGGCAGGGAGATCGACGGGGCCTGCGGGCAGCTGGCCGCGTCGACCAAGGACTGAGCGCGCCGCGGGCGTGCCCTGGCCTCCCGCGGGCGCGGGTGGAGGAGCACGGTACCGGTGAGGACGGGTGCGCGGTTGCCGGTGGCCTTGCGCGGCTATGACCGGAAGCAGGTCGACACCCTGCTGCAGCGGATCTCGCAGACGCTGGACGGCGGGCCGCCGGTCTCCGCGGAGGAGGTGCGCGGGACCCGCTTCGACATCGTCCTGCGCGGCTACGACAGCCGTGCCGTGGACGAGTTACTGCGCGAATGCCTCAGGGAGCTGCAGGCCAGGGCGCCGATCGCGGAACGTCCCGGACGGCCGCGCGCGCAACCCGCCTGGCTGATCAACTGGATTCAGAACGCCCGGTTCTCCGGCGCGGGCCTGCGCAGCGGCTACGACGTGCGGGACGTGGACGCGTTCCTGGACCGCGTGGTCGCCGGCCTGCGCGGGACGGCCCCGGCGGTATCGGCCCGCGACGTGCGGGAAAGCGCCTTCCGCGTCGTGCGGCTGGGTCCCGGCTACGACGAGCAGGAGGTCGACCGCTTCCTGGTTCAGCTCGCGGGCGCCCTGGAACGCTGAGTTATCCACAATTTCGCGGGATGCTGCGCGCAGCGGCCCGGCCGGGTCACGCTACGTGCATGGACTACTTCATCGCGCAGTTCCGCAGGCTCCGCGTCCTGTTCGACGCCTTCCTCGCGCCGGAGATCACGTCCGTCCTGCTGCCGCTGGCGAGACCGGCGCTGAGGCTCGGGACCGGCGACGGGGTACCCGTCCGCCTCGGCGGCGCGCCCCTCCTCCCATCGGACGAGCCATGGCCCGAGTGGAACGGCCGTCCCCTGGGCTTCCTCGGCGCGATCGACTTCGCCGCCTTCGCGCGCTTCGGCGAGATCCCCGGCCTGCCCACGTCGACCACCGCGTTCTACTACGCGACCGAGACCCCGCGCCCCTGGGGCGACGAAGCCGCACAGCGAGACGGCTGGCGTGTCTTCACCGGCACCCTCCAGACCGCCACGCCCAAGGCGACCCCCTACCCGGAGACCACCCTGTCCGCCTCCCCATTCCTCTCGCTGCCCTCACCCCAGGAGCCCGCCGTCCGGCGTGTAGAGACGATCTACAGCGGCATCCTCCCGGTCTACGCCCAACTGCACGCTGCCTGGACGCGACACACCTGGCAGGAGAACGCCCCGCTCCACCAGCTGGGCGGCTGGCCGGCCCTCGTCCAGCGCCCGGTCGGCCCCGACTGCCTGTACGCCTCGACGGGCCGCCCCCTGGAG
>NZ_SMJW01000404.1 GCF_004348335.1 Actinomadura bangladeshensis
CACCGGGCCCGGCGGCGGGCCCGGCGGGGGCGCCGACTCCCAGATGATCTCCTACCTGCAGCGCAACCAGAGCGGCGCCACCTGGCTCGTCGCCGTCTCCAGCGCCCAAGAGGCGTCCTCGATCATCCTGCGGACCGGGCGGCCCGTCATCGCCATGGGCGGGTTCACCGGCAGCGACCCCGCCATGACCGTCGACAAACTCCAGCGGTACGTGCAGCAGGGCGAGCTCCGCTACATCCTGCTCGGCGGACGCATGGGGCCGGGCGGCGGCGGAAGCTCCGCCGTCACCGCCTGGGTCCAGCAGCACGGCACCCGCGTCGACGCGAGCGAGTACCGCACGTCCACCAGTACCGGCTCCTCGGGCACCACGTCCACCGGCGCCCAGCTGTACCGGCTGGGCTGACCCGACCGACCAGGGACATCCAGACGACCTCCACGATCCAGGCCGCCCCGCCCGCGCCCCGCACCCCGCGCGGATGGGGCGGCCTCCCCGGCCGGGTCCTGCACCGGGCCCTGCGCGGCCCCGCCACCGCCGCCGGCACCGTCCTGTACGGCCTCGGCGGCCGGTGACCGGCGTGATGTAGTGGGAAGGAGAACGGCACCAGTGCCGAGGGACAGGGAGTGAGCAGATGGCCGGCACGCTCGATGACGCCGCCGTCGCCGAACGCCTGGGCGGGCTGCCCGCCTGGAGCCGCGACGGCGACGCGATCCGCAGGCGGGTGGAGGCGCCCTCGTTCATGGCCGGGATCGACGTCGTCGCCGACGTCGCCCGCGCCGCCGAGGACGCCGACCACCATCCCGACATCGACATCCGGTGGCGGACGCTGACGTTCACGCTGTCCACCCACAGCGCCGGCGGCATCACCGCCAAGGACTTCGGCCTCGCCGCCAGGATCGACGAGATCGCGGCCCGGCACGGCGCCGGGTAGGCGCGCCGTGGCCGTCCAGGTGGCGGTGTGCGGGCCCGGCGAGTGCACGCAGCGGGAATGGGACCTGGCCTACGAGACCGGACGGCTGCTCGCCGGGCGCGGCGCCGTCGTGCTGTGCGGCGGGCTCGGCGGCGTGATGGCCGCCGCGGCGGCCGGGGCCCAAGCCGGCGGCGGGACCGCGGTCGGGGTGCTGCCCGCCGCCGACCGCGCCGCCGCCGGGCCCGACCTCACCGTCGCCGTCCCCACCGGGCTCGGGCAGGCCCGCAACAGCGTCCTCGTCAACGCCGCCGACGCGCTCATCGCCGTCGGCGGGTCCTGGGGGACGCTGTCGGAGATCGCCCTGGCCATGCGCGGCGGGCGCATCCCCGTCGTGCAGGTCGGCGGATGGCGCGTCCACGACGAGGAGGGGCGGCCCGCCGGCGGGATCGTCCACGCCGCGGACCCGGCCGCCGCCGTCACGGCCACCGGCCTGTGGGACCAGCCGTCCGTTGCGCCGCCCCGGGTCAGTGGGCGGAGAAGCCGCCGTCCACGAAGATCGACTGGCCGGTGACGTAGGCCGACGACGCCGACGCCAGGAACACCGCCGCGCCCGCGAAGTCGTCCGCCAGCCCGTTGCGGCCGATCATGGTGCGGGCGGCGAGCGCCTCGACCTTGACCGGGTCCGACGACAGCCGCTCGTTCAGCGGCGTCATCACGAACCCCGGCACGAGGGTGTTGGCGGTGACGCCGCGCGGCGACCACGCCTCGGCCTGCGACCGGGCCAGCGCCACCAGGCCCGCCTTGGACACCCCGTAGGCGCCGCTGGTCACCGACGCGCGGAACGCCTGCTGCGAGGCGATGTGGATCAGCCGGCCGAAGCCGCGCCCGGCCATCCCGGGGCCGAACCGCTGCCCGAGCAGGAACGGGGCGTCCAGGTTCACCGCCATCGTGGTGTCCCACACGTCGGCGCCGAGGCCGTCCATCGGCGGGCGCAGGTTGACCGCCGCCGCGTTGACGAGGATGTCGGGCTCCCCGAACGCCGCCGCGGCCTCGTCGGCGGCCTTCGCCACCGCGTCCCGCGACCCCAGGTCGGCGCTGACCGACGCCGCCCGGCACCCGTGCCCCTCCAGCTCGGCGACGGTGGAGGCCAGCTCCGCCTCCCGCCGCGCGACCACCACGACGGACGCGCCCGCGCGGGCCAGCGCCACCGCGATCGCCCGGCCGATCCCGGAGCTGCCCCCGGTCACGACCGCGACGCGGCCGTCCAGGGAGAACAGCTCCGACAGGTACGGGACGGGGGAGGGCCGTTCGCTCATGACGGCAGAGTCTACGGATCCGCCCGCCCCTCGTCCGCCCGCCCCTCGTCCGGCGGGCCCTCGTCCGGCCTCTCGTCGGGCCTCTCGTCGGGGGCGTCGTCGCCGCGGCGGCGGTCCCGCCAGATCACCACGGCGATCACCGCGACGACGATGAACGTCGGGACGAAGAACGGCACCGCCGAGATGATCGGATGGGTCGCCAGGACCCCGTCCGCGACGACCGGGCCCGCGGTGATCACGGGGCCTCCGCCGGGAGCCGGCGGGCGATCCGCGCGACGCCCCAGCCGAGCGCGACCACCAGCGCGAGCGTGCACGCCAGCACCACCGCCGAGCACACCGCCCACAGCCAGCCCGGCACGTCGGTCTTCAGCTCCCGCTGCAGGATCGACCGCTCGCCCTGCACGTCCCGGGTGAACTCCGCCGGGGCGGGCAGCTCCCCGGCGCCGATCGCCGGGTCGGCGGGCAGGTAGATCGGGACGCCGGCGAGGGTCCGGCCGTCGTGGACCCGGATCAGCGTCTTCCAGCCGCCGTGCAGCGGCATCGGCTCGCTCGTCCGGTAGACGCCGTCGCGTTCCCTCACCAGGCGGTCGACGTGCAGGCCCTTGCCCTGCCAGCCGGTCACCGTCACCCACGCCGCCCCGTCGACCGCGCCGGCGGGGGAGAAGGCGATGCGGGCGCCGGCGGTGCGGTGCGCGGCGTCGCCGCGGACGTCGGTGAGCGTCACCGTCGCGGTCCGGCCCGCCGGGACGTCGATGACCAGGCCGTTGGCGACCGCCGCCGACACCGCCAGGATCGCCCCCGCGAAGACCCCGCGCGCCACCGCCGGGCGGGGCAGCCGGCCCGCCAGCCCCTCGGCGAGCAGCGCCCCGCACAGGCCGCCCGCGACGCCGCCGATCACCGCCATGAGCATGCCCTCGGTGAGGACGTCGGGCGTCCACGGCAGCCGGAACGCCGCCTGCCCGTAGGCGTACTCGGCGCCGAACCCGGCCGTCCCGATCAGCAGCCCCGACACCGCGCCGGCCGCCAGCGGCCGCCGCGCCAGCAGCAGCGCCGCGGCCTCCGCGCACAGCGCCTCGGCGAAGTACAGCGGCACCGCCGCCCACAGCTCCCCGATCACCCCGGCGACCGCGACCGACACCCCGCCCCGGACCAGCATGTAGAACGCGACGGCGGCGAGCGCGGCGCCGCGTCCGGCCCACAGCCGCACCGCGACCAGCGCGCAGCCGGCGGCGAGCGCGATCAGCAGCGGCTGGTGGACGAGCCGGAACTGCGGCACCCCGAAGTCGTACTCGGCCTGGAACACCGACAGGCCGATCAGCAGCCCGCCGCCGAGCATGCAGCGGCGCGCGTAGCGGATCCAGCCGGGCGGCAGGTCGGCGTCCGGGCGGGCGCGGCGGCCCTCGCGCTCCAGGATCATCATCGCGACCAGCGACAGCCCGGCCCCGCCGATCAGCATCAGGTGCGTCGGGCCCCACAGCGTCACGTCCTGCCCGAAGATGCGGTGCCAGACGTCGTCGAGGGGGAACCCGAGCAGCGCGTAGAACCCGGCGCCGGCCAGCAGGACGCCGCCGGCGGGCGCGTACCAGTCCCGGGTGATCCGCACCGACGCGGCGCCGGGCCGCTCACCCTTCGGCAGCACCACGGCGAGCACGCCGGCGGTGAAGATGCCGAACAGGCCGACCAGGATCGGGTAGTGCGCGGCGTTGGCGAGGGGTCCCTCGTCGCGGCCGTGCGAGATGTGCAGGGAGATGTCCCAGTACATGCCGAGGAGCGCGACGAGCAGCGACGCCATCGCGACCATGAGCGGCAGCGCCGTCCATCCCGGCGTGCCGCGGCCGGGGCCGCGTTCGGCCGCGCGGGCCAGCCGGGCCAGCGCGCTGATGCGGCCGGTGCGGTGCCCCCATCCGAACACCAGCAGCACCGCGGTGAGCGCGGCGGCGCCGGTGGAGGCGATGAGGATCTGGTCGAGGGCCGCGCCGCCCGCCGGTCTGTCCGGCGCCCCGGCGGCCAGCCGCAGGGCGGCCTGCTCCACGGCACCCGCCACGGCACCCGTGCCCGTCACGTGCTCCACCACCGGTGCTCCTTCGCCGCGGGAACCAGAACAGAAGGGGGCGAACGCCGCCCACCGCTGTGGAGTATGTCATCTTCTAATGTGTCATTGTCTAGTGTCACAATCTGTGGTGTGGGACACCGGGACGAGAGGGACGCCATGAGATCGCGGATCATCGCCGGGGCGGCCGCGGCCGCCGTGACGCTGGCGGCGGCGGGCTGCGGGGAGCCCGCGCCCGCCGGGCCGTCCGCCGCCCCCGGCTCGGCCGCCCCC
>NZ_SMJW01000405.1 GCF_004348335.1 Actinomadura bangladeshensis
GTGGACCGGGGGAGACGGACCGGCGGGGGAGACGCCGGCCGGTTGGGGGATCCGTGATCATGCGATCGTCCCCGCATCGATCGCATGATCACGGACACGTCCCGCCGGGGCGGGGTCAGCTCTCGTAGCGGCGCAGTTCCTGGCGGGCGACGGTGCGGACGTGCACCTCGTCCGGGCCGTCGAAGATCCGCATGGCGCGGACCCAGGCGTACATCGCGGCGAGCGGCGTGTCGTCGGACACCCCGGCGCCGCCGTGGACCTGGATGGCGCGGTCGAGCACCTCGTGGGTGATCCGCGGCACGACCACCTTGATCGCGGCGATCTCGGAGCGGGCGCCCTTGGAGCCGTGCTCGTCGATCAGCCAGGCGGTCTTCAGGGTGAGCAGGCGGGCCTGCTCGATCGCCATCCGCGACTCGGCGATCTGCTGCCGGACCACGCCCTGCTTGGCGAGCGGGCCGCCGAACGCGACCCGGTCGACGGCGCGCCGGCACATCAGCTCCAGCGCCCGCTCGGCCATACCGAGCGCCCGCATGGCGTGGTGGATGCGGCCGGGGCCGAGCCGCGCCTGCGCGATCATGAACCCGTCGCCCTCGTCGGCGATCAGGTTGGACACCGGCACCCGGACGTCCTCGAACAGGATCTCCGAGTGGCCGTGCTGGTCCTGGTAGCCGAACACCGGCAGATGCCGGACGATGTGCAGCCCCGGGGTGTCGCGGGGCACGAGCACCTGCGACTGCTGCCGGTGGACGGGCCCGTCCGGGTCGGTCTTGCCCATCACGATGAAGATCTTGCAGCGCTCGTCGGCGGCGCCGGTGATGAACCACTTGCGGCCGTTGATCACGTACTCGTCGCCGTCCCGGACGATCGAGGTCGTGATGTTGGTGGCGTCGGAGGAGGCGACCTCGGGCTCGGTCATCGCGAACGCGCTGCGGATCTCGCCGTTCAGCAGCGGCTCCAGCCACCGCCGCTTCTGCTCGTCCGTCCCGAACATGTGCAGGACTTCCATGTTCCCGGTGTCGGGGGCGGCGCAGTTGACCGCCTCCGGCGCGAGGTCGGGCGACCGCCCGGTCAGCTCGGCGAGCGTCGCGTAGTCCAGGTTCGTCAGCCCGGACACGTCCGGCAGGAACAGGTTCCACAGCCCGCGCTTGCGCGCCTCGGCCTTCAGCTCCTCGACGACCGGGGGCAGCGCGTGCGGGTCGTTCTCCGCACGCCACGCCGCGTACACCGGCTCGGCCGGGTAGACGAACCCGTCCATGAACTCCTGGAGGCGTTCCTGGTACTCGCGTGCCTTCGGGCTGAGTTCGAAGTCCATGCCGCGCATTCTGGCAGAACAGAATTCGGTCGGCGGGGCCGGGATCGCCTACCATCGGGCCGTGCCCTCCGAAGAACCGGTCAAAGCCGTCATCACCGACTGGGGCGGCGTGCTGACGTCCCCCCTCGCCGACGCCATCGCCGTCTGGCTCGCCGCCGACCGCATCGACGCCGAGCACTACAAGAACGTCATGCGCGCCTGGGTGAAGCAGGCCTACGACGGCGCCGGGACGAACCCGATCCACGGGCTCGAGGACGGCTCCCTCGACGCGGCCGAGTTCGAGCGCCTCCTCGCCGCCGAACTGCTCACCGTCGACGGCGGCCCGGTCGAGGCCGCGGGCCTCATCGCCCGCATGTTCGGCGCGTTCACCCCGGTCGAGCCGATGTACGCCGCGCTGCGCGCCGCCCGCACCGCCGGGACCCGCACCGCGCTGCTGTCCAACTCGTGGGGCAACGAGTACCCGCGCGACCTGTTCGCCGACCTGTTCGACGCCGTCGTCATCTCCGCCGAGGTCGGCATGCGCAAGCCCGACGAGCGGATCTTCCGGCACGCCCTCGACCTGCTCGGCCTGGACGCCGCCGAATGCGTCTTCATCGACGACATCGAGCACAACATCCGGGCCGCCGAGGCCCTCGGCATCCGCGGCATCCACCACACCGCCCCCGACACCACGATCGCGGAACTGCGCGCCCTGAACCTCCTGCCCTGACGTTCTGGCAGACTGCTGATCGTCATGCGCGTCTACCTGCCGTCCACGCTGCCGCTCCTCGCCGGCGTCCACGCCGCGCGCGAGATCGGCCCCGCGCCGCTCGCCGCCCACGCGGTCACGCCCGCGCTCCGCGAGTGGTACGCGAGCGGCGACCTGGAGGAGCTGGAGTACGCGGCGATGTCCGCCGCCGCCCGCGCCTCCCTCCGCCTCCTCGCCGCCGACCCGTCCGCCCCGCGCCGCCGCGTCGTCCTGGCCGCCGAGGTGCCCGACACCGCCATCGCCTGGTCCAACACGGACCTGGCCAACGGCGACCGCGCCCTGGTCGAACTCTCCACGACCGTCCCGTGGAAGAAGATCGCCTCCGGCCACGTGGACGACCCGGACGCCGCCCCCGACATCACCGCCGCGGTGGAAGCCCTGGCCGCCGCCGACGGCGGCGACGAAGACGCCCGCTTCACCGTAGACGGTGCCGAAGGCCACGACCTCCTCTGGTACGCCACCCAAGAACTCCCAGACCTCCTCTCCTGACCCTTCATCTCGAACGCACCACGAACGCCGGGATCCTGTCCGCTGCCGCGCCGAACACCATGAACGACGCGGTGGCCCAGGGCAGCTTTCCGGTGTGAGTTGCTGTTCTGGGTGTTCGCGGGTGTTGTCGCGGACGGGGATGGCCCCGGCTTCGGGCGGTGCCGGTGGTGACGCCGCTGGTCTTGGACGGCGGGGAGCATGGACGGTGCGGAGGGGCGGGCTGCTCTGGATCTGCCGGCCGGGGACTGGTCGGCTTCTTCGATCAGTCGATTTTTTGGTCGGGGCGGGTAGGTGCCCGGCAGGTCGACAACGTCGTCGGAGCGCAGGGAGCCGTGAGATGGACGCCGCCACGAACGTGCCGGTACCGGTGAACGAGCCGGTCAAGGGGTATGCGCCGGGGAGCGCGGAGCGAGCCGCGCTGGAGGCGCGGATCAAGGAGCTCGGCGGGACGCAGACCGAGCTGGCGATGACGATCGCCGGGGAGCGGCGCATGGGCGCGGGCACGCCCATCGACGTGGTGGAGCCGCACAACCGCGCGCACGTCCTCGGGCGCATGGGCGATGCCACCGAGGCGGACGTCGCCGAGGCCGTCATCGCGGCGGAGGAGGCCGCGCCCGCGTGGCGGGCCATGGCGTTCGACGACCGCGCCGCGATCTTCCTGCGTGCCGCCGATCTGCTCGCCGGGCCGTGGCGGGCCACGCTGAACGCCGCCACGATCCTCGGCCAGTCCAAGTCGGTACAGCAGGCCGAGATCGACGCCGCCTGCGAGCTGATCGACTTCTGGCGGTTCAACGTCGCGTACGCGCAGCAGATCCACGAGCAGCAGCCGCTGTCGTCGCCGGGCGTGTGGAACCGGCTGGAGTACCGGCCGCTGGAGGGCTTCGTCCTCGCCATCACCCCGTTCAACTTCAGCGCGATCGCCGGGAACCTGCCGACCTCGGCCGCCCTGATGGGCAACGTCGTGGTCTGGAAGCCGTCGCCGACGCAGCAGCTCGCCGCGCACTTCACGATGCGCCTGCTGGAGGCCGCAGGGCTGCCGCCCGGTGTGATCAACATGGTCACCGGGAACGGGCGGGCCGTCTCCAACGTGGCGCTGCGGCATCCCGACCTCGCCGGGCTGCACTTCACCGGGTCGGCCGCCACGTTCCAGGCCCTCTGGCGGACGATCGGCGAGAACATCAGCGGATACAAGGGCTACCCGCGGATCGTCGGCGAGACCGGCGGCAAGGACTTCGTGGTCGCGCACCCGTCCGCCGACCCGGCCGTGCTGAAGACGGCGCTCGTCCGCGGCGCGTTCGAGTACCAGGGGCAGAAGTGCTCCGCCGCGTCCCGCGCCTACATCCCGCGCTCCGTCTGGGACCGCATTCGGGACGATTTCTGCGCCGAGACCGAGTCCCTGACCATGGGCAACGTCGCCGAGGACCTGTCGACGTTCATGGGCGCCGTCATCGACGACCGCGCCTTCGCCAAGCACCGCGCGGCGGTCGAGCGCGCCCGCGGCATCGACACCATGAAGATCCTTGCGGGCGGGGAACTGGACGACTCGCGCGGCTACTTCGTCCGCCCGACCGTCCTGGAGTCGTCCGACCCGACCGACGAGATCTTCACCCGTGAGTACTTCGGCCCGATCCTCGGCGTGCACGTCTACGACGACGGCGACTACGACACCGTCCTCACCCAGATGGAGGGCGTCTCCGAGTACGGTCTCACCGGCGCGATCATCGCCGAGGACCGCGCGGCCGTCGCCGAGGCCACCGAGAAGCTCCGGTTCGCCGCCGGGAACTTCTACATCAACGACAAGCCGACCGGCTCGATCGTGGGCCAGCAGCCCTTCGGCGGCGCCCGCGCCTCCGGGACCAACGACAAGGCCGGCTCCATCTTCAACCTCACCCGCTGGACGAGCGTCCGCTCCATCAAGGAGACCTTCGTCCCGCCGACCGACCACCGCTACCCCCACATGGGCCCCTGACGCCGTCCC
>NZ_SMJW01000406.1 GCF_004348335.1 Actinomadura bangladeshensis
CGGCTCCCCCCGCCGCGCCGTCGGCACCGTCCGCCCAGGCGCGCGCGGAGGACGCGGACGTCGAGGCCGTCCCGCTGAACCGCTTCCAGAAGGTGGCGGCCAAGCGGCTGACCGAGAGCAAGCGCGACGCGCCGCACTTCTACCTGAACCGCACGGTGGACGCCGAGGCGCTGCTGGCCTTCCGCAAGACGCTGAACGAGGCGCTCGCCCCGGCCAAGGTCAGCGTGAACGACCTGATCGTGAAGGCGGTGGCGACCGGGCTGCGCGAGCACCCGGCGGTGAACGTCTCCTACACCGAGGAGAACCTGCTCTTCCACAAGCGCATCAACGTGGGCGTCGCGGTGGCGGTCGAGGACGGCCTCATCGTGCCCGTCGTCAGGGACGCGGACCGCAAGAGCGTCTCGCAGATCGGCGCGGAGACCCGCGAGCTCGCCGGAAAGGCCCGCGAGGGCAAGCTCTCCCTGAACGAGATGAGCGGCGGCACGTTCAGCGTGAGCAACCTCGGCATGTTCGGCGTCGACTCGTTCTCCGCGGTGATCAACCCGCCGGAGGCGGCGATCCTCGCGGTCGGCGCCGTCCGCGACGAGCCCGTCGTCCGCGACGGGGAGGTCGTCCCCGGCAAGCGCATGGCGGTGACCCTGTCGGTCGACCACCGCGCCACCGACGGCGCCACGGCGGCCCGGTTCCTGGACCGCCTGGCGGACCTGCTGGAGAACCCGCTGCTGATCGTGGCGTAGCGGGACGGGCTAGAGCATGACCCGGCCGCCCGCGATGTCGAGCGTGAGGCCGGTCAGCCAGCCGGACTGGGACGAGGCGAGGAAGAGGGCGGCGGCCGCGACGTCGCCCGCCTCGCCCAGCCTGGCGATGGGGTGCGCGGCGGCGACCGCCTCCTGCACCTCCGGGGGCATGAACCGGGCGGTCCGCTCGGTGCGGATGGTGCCCGGGGCCACGCAGTTGACGCGGACACCGTCGGCACCGGCCTCGGCCGCCACGTGCCGGGTGAGCGCCTGGACGCCGGCCTTCGCCGCCTCGTAGGCGACCGGCGCGCCCCACGGGTTGCCCAGTTCGCGGCCGCCTCCGCCGGGCAGGTTCGTCGGCAGGCGCCCGGCCGACGACGACATCGTGATGATCGAGCCGGCCTTCCGCTCCTGCATGCCGGGCAGGAACGCCTTCAGCGTGAGGAAGGTCGCGGTGAGGTTGCCGTCGACGACCGAGCGCCATTCCTCCTCCGTCATGGCGGCGGTCGGACCGGGGCGGGCGATGCCGCCGCCCGCGAAGGCGCACAGGACGCCGGCCGGGCCGAGTTCGCCCTCGATCCGGCGGCGGGCGGCCTCCACCGCGGCGAGGTCGGTGACGTCGGCCGCCGCGCCCACCCCGCCGACCTCCTCGGCGACGCCGTCGAGGGCCTCCTGGTCGCGTCCGATGACGGCGACCTTCGCGCCCTCCGCGGCGAACGCGCGGGCGGTGGCGGCGCCGATGCCGCGCGAACCGCCGGTGATGACCGCGACCGTTCCGTTGAGCTCGGGATACACGGGTCCTCCTGCGATCGTGTCGGGGGACGATGGACTGAGTGCTCGCTCATTCCAGTTTGAGTGAGTGCTCACTCATTCGTCAAGCGGCCGTCTCCGGCCGGCGGCTGGAGCAGCTCGGGGTCGCGATCCTCGAACGGCAGCGGGTGGAGGCCGCGTACCGGGAGGTGGCCTCGGCGCTGTCCGCGCCGGACGCGCGCTCGGCGACGGGCCGCGCCGCGCGCGGCGACGGTCGCGGCGGCCGCGTCGCGGGGCCGGGTGGTCGTCGCGTCGTCGGCTGCGGACGCTGCCGTCCTCCACGGCGTACCAGCTGTGGCTGATCGGCCCGCGCACGGCGGCCCTGCCGGCCGGGGGCTCCGCGCGCCCGACCACGGCGCCGCTCGTGCTGCTGAATCCGGCCCGACCCTTGTCGTCTTTCTGACGATATGTGATCATTGCGGGCATGTCGGTGCATGTTCCGCTGGGTCCGCTGCTCGACCCCGCCTTCCACCTGGGGTCGGTGCCCACGACGTGGGCGGAGCTGCTCGGCTTCGGGACCGGCGCGGTGAACGTCTGGCTCGTCGTCCGGCAGAACATCCTGAACTGGCCGATCGGCATCGCGAACGTGATCCTGCTCGGCCTGGTGTTCCTGGACGGCGGCCTCTACGCCGACTCCGGCCTCCAGGTCGTCTACGTCGCGCTCCAGGCGTACGGGTGGTGGGTGTGGCTGTACGGCGGGAACGGCCGGGACGCGCTCCCGGTGCGGCGGACGCGGGCGGCCGAGTGGGCGGCGCTCATCGTGGCGGGCGCGGCCGGGACCGCATTCCTGACCTGGGCGCTGTCGGTCTGGACCGACTCCACCGTGCCGTTCTGGGACGCCCTCACCACCGCGATCTCGCTCATGGCGACGTACGGGCAGTCGCGCAAGCTGCTGGAGTCGTGGTGGCTGTGGATCACCGCCGACCTGGTCTACATCCCGCTCTACTTCTCCAAGGACCTCAAGCTCACCAGCGTCCTGTACGTCATCTTCCTGACGCTGTGCGTGTTCGGCCTGCTCGCGTGGCGCCGCGACCTGCACGCCCGCGCCGCGACCCCCGCGCCGGCGGCCGCGTGAGGTACGCGCACGGCCTGGTCATCGGCAAGTTCTATCCGCCGCACGCCGGGCACCACCACCTGATCGACACCGCGGCGGCGGCGTGCGCCCGGGTCAGCGTGGTCGTCGCGGCGTCCACCGTCGAGAGCATCCCGCTCGCACTGCGGACGGCGTGGCTGCGCGAGGCGCACCGGCAGCCGCACGTGGAGATCTTCCCGGCGGTGGACGACGCGGAGATCGACTACGAGTCCGACGAGATCTGGTCCGCGCACGTCGCGGCGTTCCGGGCGGGCCTCGCGATGCGGTCGGGCCTCGGCGTGCCCGTCCCGCCGGTCGACGCGGTGTTCAGCTCGGAGGCGTACGGGCCGGAGCTGGCCGAACGCTTCTCCGCCGTCCATGTGCCGGTCGACCCGGCGCGCGACCGCTTCCCCGTCAGCGGTACCGCCGTGCGGGCCGACCCGCCGGCGGCCTGGGAGTTCCTGTCGCCGCCCGTCCGGGCGTACCTGGCGCGGCGGGTCGTGGTCGTCGGCGCCGAGTCGACCGGGACGACGACGCTGGCCCGCGCGCTCGCCGCGCACTACGCGGCGCGGGGCGGCGTCTGGGCCGCGACCCGCTGGGTGCCCGAGTACGGCCGGACGTTCACCGAGGAGAAGCTGGCCGCCGCCCGCCGCGCCGCCGGCGACCCGTCGCTGTGGCTTGACGACCTGGTCTGGGAGTCGCCGGAGTTCCTGCAGATCGCCGAGCATCACGCGGCCCTGGAGGACGCGGCGGCGCGCTCGGGTTCACCGCTGGTGGTCTGCGACACCGACGCGTTCGCCACCGCCGTCTGGCATGAGCGCTACGTCGGCGCACCGGCGCCCGAGGTGGAGGCCGTCCACGAGCGCGTTTCGCATGCTCTGTGGATCCTGACGTCGCCGGAAGGCGTCCCGTTCGAACAGGACGGCTGGCGCGACGGCGAGTCGATCCGGGCCTGGATGTCGGGCCGCTTCGAGGAGGAACTGGAGAAACGGGGCCTGCCGCACATCACCGTGACGGGCCCCCACGAACACCGCCTGGCCACCGCCGTCGCGGCGACCGACGCCCTGCTCACCAAGGGCTGGACCTTCAGCAACCCGCTGACCCCCTAGCCCTTGGCCCTTGCATCAGTCGACTAGAAGAAGTTCGGTGACGTAGAACTCCCTGATGTCGGCGATCACCAGGTATTCGACGATCCCCTTCACGCCCTCCTTGAGCGAGGAGGAGTAGTGAACACCGACGGTGTCCAGGGGGACTCCCGGGGGCGGGAGGCCCGCGTCGATCGCCTCACCGCCTCGCTTCGCCAGGTCGCAGAGCCGCCGGTTGAGAATGTCCTCCACCGGCTTCGGCACGGCCAGAAGGACATTGACCACCTTCTCGGTGCAGAAGACAGTCCATCCACGACCGTGGAAGGTCATCCGGCGCCGTCACGGCGTTCGAGCCGGCGCTGAATCTCCGAGAGCGGCACGAGGTTGCGCCCGGCCCGCGCGTCGGCGAGCCGCTTCTCCCTGCCCGGGTCCTGGGCCAGCACCGCCTGCCCCCACCAGACGAGCATCACCTCGTCGAGGTCGGCCCCGAACTCGGCGGTCGTGACCTGCTCGATGAACAGCGCGCGCTTGTCCTCGGGCAGCCGCTCGCTGATGCTCTTGATCGTCCGCGGGATCCCGCGGCCGGGGCCCGAGAACGGCAGTGGGGGCTCCAGTGGTTCTGCGCTCATGTCGCTCCTGTCCGTCTGGTTCGGTCCCCGCTCGCCCGTACACCGGGACCCTACTAGCCTCGGGCTTTCACCGGGCGGCGGGTCGAGAGTGACCGTTTAGACAAGAAAAGTGCTCCCGAGCTGGGAGGATAGGGCTTGTCGAGAGTCCTGTCCGCACCAGTCCGAAAGCACTTTTCACGTGAAG
>NZ_SMJW01000407.1 GCF_004348335.1 Actinomadura bangladeshensis
CTCCACGCCTCAGCAGCGCCCCGCCCGTCTCACCCTGGCGCCCCACCATGAGATGCAAAGTGCGGCGGCGGGGCGCCGAGATACCCCTCCGCGCTGCGCACCATTCGAACGTTTCCCGTGAAACATCCCCATCCGTGCCCGGTCTCAGCGCGCCCTACCCGCCCGGCTTCGGGGGCATCGCGCGGCGGCAGCACAGCGCGCCGACAACTGCACGCCCTCGCCGCTAAGACGCCCCCGGAACGTTTCCCGTGAAACATCCCCACTCTTGCCGACCCCAGCGGCACCTCGACCTTCCCTCGACAGCAGGGCGCGGCGCAGCACGCTGACAACCACCGCCGTGTCCGTCCGAGCGCCGCCCCAAGGTTCCCCGAAATGTCGAACGCCTCTGGCGCCCAGCTGGCAGCCCACCTGCGTGATTGAGAGGCTTGCCCGCCCAATGGACACACCGGCACGCCGCTGTGGACGGCCACGCAACAGACGACAGGCACGGTAGGCCGCCCCGTCACAGACGCCCGAGATGCTGCTGACGCCGCCGACGGGGGCCGGGCGCACCTTAACGCGGATACCGACTAGGGCGCCTCCACATCGATGCCTGACACGGCGGGAGCTCACTTCGCACCTTCAGATGACTGGTGCTCGTCTCCCCGGACACCGAGGCAGCTCCGACAGCCATCCCGATGTTTCTCGTGAAACATCGACAGAGCCCGTCGCTCTGGACACAGCGGCCGCAGGCAGTCTCGACCTTCGAGCGCTCAGCCGGGCGCGCTGACCCGGCCACCGGCCCGAGCCGGCCGACACGGGTGTCGTGTGCCCGTGGTCGATACCTCGGGTACGGCGAAGACGCCGGCCGGAGGTCAGGTGCAGTTCTGGGCCTCCAGAGAGTCCGCCAATCGTCCGCCCGCAGCCCCCAACGCCCGCCACGCGCATCCTGGCCCGGCTACTGGCCTGGCTGTGCTGCCCTTACCCACGCAAGGACTCTTGGATGACAAGGACTCTTGGATGAGGGGGTTCTGAGCACGAACGAGCGGCTCGCGGACGCTGCGGATAAAGCCTGATCTCCCATCGACCGGTCACTGCTGTCTACCGTCTCGCACGCTCCGCCGCACCTGCGGGGCGCCCGGCTGTGACCTTAGGGCGTCCACAACAACCACCGCTCGGTGGGGCAGCAGTCGCTGTCGCCGCCGTTTGCTGCGCACCCTTGCACCTGCGGGACGACCGGCATTCCAGAGTGACGTCGACAGCCACCGCCCCTTGGGGCTCTTGCACGCCTTGCTGCTGAGGGCGGGCCTCCTGTACGTAGCGCCGTCCCGGCGTACAGGTGGTCAGCCCGCCTATTGCCCGGCAATGTCCGACGCACGCGTCAGCCTGGTCATTCGTCCTCATCTCGTGAGCGCCATAGGAGGTGAGGAGGGACCCGAGGACTGCGTGTGGACGGCACCGATGCGCGTGATCTTCATCGACCAACCGTCGCAGCTCGCCGTCGTGTGTGCTGGCTACACCCGGGGGACGGCGGGCGACCTCAAAGGCGTCTTCGACAGTCGCCATTCGTCGATGTTCCTGCGCATCCTGCTTGATGACTGGCTCCCCTGCGCGATGCCGTCCTCGCGTGAAGGGTGTTTCCCCTGCGGCCTGAGACGTCTGGCGAGCGCACATACCCCTGGTCCAGCTAAGCGTTCCGACCGCAGAGGGGCATACAGGCGAGCGGAAATCCCCAGTCCGGAGACGTGGCAAGCGCCGCGGACGGCGTGATCTCCATCGACCGGTCAATGCTGCCCGTCGTCCTGTACGCCTCGCTGCATCTGCGAGCCGACCGACGGCTACCTAAAGAGCGTCCACGACAGGCACCGCTCGATGGAGTCGCCGGCACCGTTCTGCCGGCCCCACGTCGTGGGAGCTGCCGGAGCCGGGCCCTAGGTGCGTTGGAGTGGCTGTGGACGTTCGGGCTTGGTGGGCCATATCTTCCGCAGAGTGGCTCCCGGTGGTTCGAGCTGAGGAGATTCTGGTGGATCGCGAAGAGATGTGGCGGCACATCGCCGAGCAGCGGCTGGCCGTTGCGGAGGCCCTTCCCGAGCTTCGTCCGGAGGAATGGGAACAGCCTTCGTTGTGTGAGGGCTGGCGCGTCCGGGACGTGGTCGCCCATGTCGGCCTGGCCACGGAGATCACCTTGGGTTCGGCAGTCCGCGAGTTCGTGCGGGCGCGCGGGAGCTTCCACAAGTTCATTCGCGAGACGGCGATCGAGCGCGCAGCCCTTCCGAACGACGAGTTGATCGCCGTCCTGCGCAGCGCCGCGTCCTCTCGGCGACTCGCGCCCGGCACTACCACCAAGGAGCCGCTCCTGGACGTTCTCGTCCATGCACAGGACATCTTCGTTCCGCTTGGGCGTGAGTTCGCGATGCCGGAGCGCCCCGCACTGGTGGCCGTCAACCGTATCTGGCAGATTCCGCCGCCCTTCGGCTTCGGCGCCAAGAAGCGCCTGCGCGGTCTCCGCATCGAAGCAACGGATGCATCGTGGTTGCGTGGTGATGGGCCGTCCATCCAAGGGCCGCTCAAGGCCATCGTCCTTCTCACTTCCGGACGGGTCGCTGCGGCCCTCCCCCATCTGTCCGGGGACGGCGTAGAGGTCCTGACCGCCCGCCTTGGCCGGGCCAAGACGGCGAAGTAGCAGCCGGCGCCGACCCTAGCGGTGTCCCGGCAGAACGAGCGGCCCCGCGCCCGGTCCCCTGCCGTGTCGATCGCGGTGTCTGGACGGCCCTAGCGAGAGTCCTGTTCGCGGGTGAACTCTGTGACAGCGATCCGCCGGGTGCAGGCCTCCTAGTAGGACTGTCTTGACGTCCATTGCCGAGCCGTGGGCCTCCTGCTGGAGGGGTTGATTCCGTAGCGGTCGGTTGCCGTCGACCTGGCCGGGCTGGTCGCCGCTGAGGGGCACCGACTTGCCGCGGAGCAGGACGGTGCGGCGTTGTGTCGGAGAGTGCGTGCCCAGGTGGCGTCCAGGTCCGCGAACGCGCCCGGGTAGCGTTCCCGAGCACCCCCACAAACGCACGCACACCAGCCGTGTGGGAGGGCCGACTCACGCCTGGGATGGCCTGGGTTTCAGGTGAAACATGGACTTGGTGTTGCGGCTGCCCAGGGCCCCTGCCTACCCCTGCCTATGTGTTCGGTCCAGGGGGTGGCAGCGCGTAGCTTCGCGGAGGTGCCGTCGCGTGCAGGGTCCCCCCGGGAGGGTCCTGCCGGTAGGTACGGCCTCCGAGATCCTGCCGAAGGGTGCGGCCGCACGCGAGGCGCCCCCCGGGTGTCGTGCCGGAGGTGCCGTCGCGTGCAGGGTGCCCCCCGGGGGGTCCTGCCGGAGGGTGCGGCCGGATGCGGGGCGCCCCCCGGGTGTCGTGCCGGAGGTCCGGTCGCGCGCGGGGTGGCCTCAGGCGGTCCTGCCGAGGTGGCGCACGTGTGAGGCGGCCTGTGTGCACTCGTCGCCCGGCTGCCGGCGTTCTGGAGGGGCGAGCTTGCATGGTTGGCAGTGTCGTCGAAGGGTGCTGCCGATCGTGGGTGGTGCCTTTGTGGACCATGACGTCCCGGCGGGCTACGGCGGCGCCCGGACGGCCAATCTCCACGCTGTGGCCCCTCACGTCGGCGGACCGCGGCGACATCACAATCGCATGGGACGGTATGACGCTCTGGCTGTCCTAACGAAGGACGCCCTGGAGCAGGGGTTCCCGGTGTGCACGCAGCCTGAGCCGTTCGAACCATTGCCGTAGTACCGCTCGGCGACGTTGTAGCCCGAGCCCCGGGACGACGACCGGCGCCGCACAACGTTTGATGTCGAGATGCTGCCGCACCCGCCGCCGAGCTCATTCACGGACCTGTTGTCGAGCTCTTTGGCCGGGCCGGTTGTCCGGGCTTTCTGGCTGGGCCGGTTGTCCGAGTTCTCTGGCCGGGCGGGCTGTCCGAGTTCTCTGGCTGGGCCGGTTGTCCGAGCTTTCTGGCCGGGCGGGCTGTCCGAGCTTTCTGGCCAGGTTGGCTGTCCGAGCTCTCTGGCCGGGCCGGCTGTCGAGGCTCCTCGCGGGTCCGCTGTTGAGGTTGCTGCGGGATCTGCCGCCGGGCCTCACTGCCAGGGGTGGTCGACGTGCCCGGTGCCGTTCGGATGGTGGGTCGTTGCCCGGAACGTGCGGGGCTTGGTCACCGTCGTGTGCCCGGTACCGAGGCGAGGGGCAAGGCGGAGCGTGGTCGTCGACGTTGATGTGGGACCGGGGCCGCGCGGTCAGGTGAGGCGGGCTTGGAGGAGGGACTCGCAAACTTCGCCTAGGTCCAGTCCGGCGACGCTGATGGCGCGGGGGAGAAGGCTTGTTTCGGTCATGCCGGGGGCGACGTTGACTTCGAGGAAGTGGACCTCGCCGTCGGGGGCGACGATGAGGTCGGTGCGGGAGATGTCGCGGAGGCCCAGGGCGCGGTGGGCGGTGACGGCGGCGGAGGTGGCGCGGGCGGCCGCGTCCGGGGC
>NZ_SMJW01000408.1 GCF_004348335.1 Actinomadura bangladeshensis
TGTCGGGGGCGGTCCGCGGTTATGGTGAATCCATGCAGGTCAACCAGTCGGGCAAGCTGACCAACGTCTGTTACGACATCCGCGGGCCGGTGCTGAAGCGCGCCAAGCAGCTGGAGGCCGAGGGCAGCAAGATCCTCAAGCTGCACATCGGCAACCCGGCCCCGTTCGGGTTCGAGGCCCCGCCCGAGCTGCTCCAGGACATGATCCGCAACCTGCCGGAGGCGCACGGCTACAGCGACTCCAAGGGCATCCTCGCCGCGCGCCGCGCCATCGTGCAGCGCTTCGAGGACAGCGGCGTGTCCGGCGTCGACGTCGAGGACGTCTACCTCGGCAACGGCGTATCCGAGCTCATCGTCATGACCCTGCAGGCGCTGCTCAACGACGGCGACGAGGTCCTCATCCCGGCGCCCGACTACCCGCTGTGGACGGCGTCGGTCTCGCTGTGCGGCGGCACCCCCGTCCACTACCGGTGCGACGAGGACGACGGCTGGCAGCCGAGCCTGGACGACATCGAGGCGAAGATCGGCGACCGGACCCGCGCGATCGTCATCATCAATCCGAACAACCCCACCGGCGCCGTCTACTCGCGCGAGGTCCTGTCCCGCATCGTCGAGGTCGCGCGCCGCCGCAACCTGCTGGTCTTCGCCGACGAGATCTACGACCGGATCCTCTACGACGACGCCGAGCACGTGCCGATCGCGTCCCTGGCGCCCGACCTGCTCTGCCTCACCTTCGGCGGGCTGTCGAAGAACTACCGGGTCGCCGGGTTCCGGTCGGGCTGGGTCGTGCTGTCCGGGCCGAAGGAGCACGCCGAGTCCTACATCGAGGGCCTCGACATCCTCGCCAACATGCGGCTGTGCCCGAACGTCCCCGGCCAGCACGCCATCCAGGCCGCGCTCTTCGGCTACCAGAGCATCGACGACCTCGTCCTGCCGACCGGGCGCCTCGGCGAGCAGCGCGACCGCGCGTGGAAGCTGCTGAACGACCTGCCGGGCGTGAGCTGCGTCAAACCGCGGGGCGCCCTGTACGTCTTCCCGCGCCTCGACCCGGAGATGTACCCGATCGAGGACGACATGCGGTTCGCCCTCGACCTGCTCGAACAGCAGAAGCTCCTCGTCGTCCAGGGGACGGGCTTCAACTGGCCGGCCACCGACCACTTCCGCGTCGTCACCCTCCAGTACGCCGACGACCTGGAGGACGCCGTCGGCCGCATCGGCGAGTTCCTGGAGACCTACCGCCGCTGAGTCACCCCTGCGCGGCGGCGTCGAGGCGGCGGAGCGCGCCGCGGACCACGTCCGGGTCGGTCGTCGCCCAGAACGGCGGCAGCGAGTTCTTCAGGAATCCGCCGTAGCGGGCCGTGGCGAGCCGCGGGTCGAGGACGGCGACGACGCCGCGGTCGTCCATCGACCGCAGCAGCCGGCCCGCGCCCTGCGCGAGCAGCAGCGCGGCATGCGTCGCGGCGACCGCCATGAACCCGTTGCCGCCGCGCGCCGCGACCGCCCGCGACCGCGCCGACGACACCGGGTCGTCCGGGCGCGGGAACGGGATGCGGTCCATGATGACGAGCTGCAGCGACGGGCCGGGCACGTCCACGCCCTGCCAGAGCGACAGGGTGCCGAACAGGCAGGTCCGCTCGTCCTCGGCGAACTGCTTCACCAGCAGGGACGTGGAGTCCTCGCCCTGGCACAGCAGCGGATGCGTCAGGTGGTCCTTCAGCTCGTCGGCGGCCTGCCGCGCCGCCCGCATCGAGGAGAACAGGCCCAGCGCCCGCCCGCCCGCCGCCTCGATCAGCTCGGTGATCTCGGTGAGGTAGGCGTCGGCGAGACCGTCCCGCCCCGGCTGCGGCAGGTGCCGCGCGACGTACAGGATGCCGGCCTTCGGATGGTCGAACGGTGAGCCGACGTCCAGCCCGGACCATACGACCTTCGTTTCTTCGCCCTTCTCCGTCGCGGTCCGCGCGAGCCCTTCCGCGGCGGTCTTGGCGTCCCGGGAGGCCTTCTCGTCCAGCGGCGGCAGGCCCCACTGGCGTGCGAGCGGCTCGAACGACCCGCCGAGCGTCAGCGTCGCCGACGTCAGGATCGCGGTGCGCTGCTCGAACAGCGTCGCCCGCAGCAGGCCGCCGACCCCGATCGGCGCCACGTGCAGTGCCGGGGGACGCTTCGGGCGGCCGTCCTGCACGAACGGCTTCTCCACCCACACCACGTCGAAGCGCTGCGCCATCTCGGGCTGGAACGCCTCCAGCATCCGCACGGCCGTGTCATGGAGCTCCTCCAGCGACGACCGCGCCGCCTTGCGCGCGGCCATGTCACCGGGATCGGAGTCCTTCTTCTCCGGCCCGATCGCCGTGATGCACGCGTGCGCGGCGTCGCGCACCACCGCGAGGGTGTTGCCCAGAGCAGACGGGAGGACGTCCATACGCCCCTGGGGCAGATCCTCCAGCAGGATGCCGAGGCCCTCGGCGGCCTCTTTCAGCCGGTCCGCGACGGCCTCTTCGATCAACCGTCCGCAGCGCCGGGCGGTGGTCTCCACCCCGGTCGCGCTCACATCCCCCGTGGCCACCGACGTCACCCGGTCGACCAGCTCATGGGCCTCGTCCACGATGACGACATCGTGCTCGGGAAGGACCTGGAACTCCTCCAGGGCATCGATGGCCAGCAGCGCATGGTTGGTGACCACGATGTGCGCCTCGCCCGCCTCGGCCCTGGCGAGCTCGGCGAAGCACTCCGTCCCGTGCGGGCAGCGCTGCGCGCCCAGGCACTCCTTCGCCGTCACGGCCACCTGCCGCCACGCCTGCTCGCTCACGCCGGGCACCAGCTCGTCCCGGTCGCCGGTGCGGGTCTCCTCGGCCCACTCGTTGAGCCGCTTGACCTGCCGTCCCAGCGACGAGAGCTGCTGCGGGTCGAAAAGACTCGGCCCGTCCTCCTCTTCAGGGACTCCGGTCTGCACCCGGTGCAGGCAGAGGTAGTTCCGGCGGCCCTTGAGGATCGCGAACTTCAGCTCCGTCCCGAGCATCGGCCCGAGCGCCTCCGCCAGCCGGGGCAGGTCGCGGTCGACGAGCTGCCGCTGCAGCGCGATCGTCGCCGTCGACACCACCACCGTCGTCTGCTTCTCCACCGCGTGGCGGATCGCCGGAACGAGATAGGCGAGCGACTTGCCCGTCCCCGTGCCGGCCTGTGCGGCGAGATGCTCCCCGGCGTCGATCGCCTGCTCCACCGCGCGCGCCATCTCCACCTGCCCCGGGCGCTCGGCACCCCCGATGGACGCGACGGCCGCGGCGAGAAGGGTCGCCATGTCCGGAATCTGGGTATCGCTGCCGGTCAGCAGATCAGGGGTGGGCACGCCGCCCAACGCTACCGCCCCCGGCCGACACCCGCGTCCCGTCACGGCCAACAGCCCGTCCGCCGGGCGCCCGGCCGCGAAGTTATCCACAATCAGGCGAGCCGCCGCCGGCCGCACGGCGGGGCTGCGAACGTCGACGTCATGGCACCTCTCGTGATCCGCACAGCCCAGGACGCCATCGCGGCCGTCCCGTACCTGCTGGGCTTCCACCCGTCCCGCAGCCTGGTCGTCATCGGCTTCGAGGGCCGCGATCGCGGCACCTGCGCGATCCGGCTCGACTTACCGGCCGCCGGCGCCGCCGGCCGGGTGGCCGCGCTCCTCGCCGCCAACGGCTTCACCCGCTCCCTGCTCCTCGGCTACGGCCCGGCCGCCGAGGTCGAGGAATCGGCCGGCCCGGTACGCGAGGCCCTCGCCTCCGCCGGCGTCCCCGCCGCCGAGGCGATCCGCGTCGCCGACGGCCGCTGGTGGTCGCTCACCTGCCGCGCCGACTGCTGCCCGCCCGAGGGCACCCCGTACGACAGCTCCGCCAGCGTCCTCGCCGCCCAGGCGACCTATGCGGGCCACGTCGCGCTCGCCGACCGCGCCGAACTCGTCCGCTCCGTCCAGCCCCTGGACGGCCCCGCCCGCATTGCGCTGCGGGAAGCCACCGCGAGAGCCGAAAAGCGCCACCTGGCCCAAGGCCGCACCACCGAGGAGGACCTGGCCTTCGTTCTGACGCTGCTCACCCACGTCCACACCGGCATAAGACCCACCGACGACGAGGTCGCCCGGCTCGGCTTCCTCCTCACCGACCTCCGCCTGCGCGACGAGGCATGGATCCGCATCGACGAGGAGGCCCCGGCCGCCGACATCGCCTTCTGGCGCGACATCGTGCGCCGCGTAGAGACCGCGTACGCCCCCGCCCCCGCGTCCCTCCTGGCCTTCGCCGCCTACTCCGCGGGCGACGGCGGCCTCGCCAACGTGGCCCTGGAGCGCGCCCTGGACGCCGACCCCGCCTACTCGATGGCCGTCATCCTCCGCGAGGTGATCAATGCCGGCATCCCGCCCTCCCAACTCCGCCTCCGCATGACCTCCGAAGACCTGGCCGCCGCCTACGACCACCCCCGCAAAGCCGGCTG
>NZ_SMJW01000409.1 GCF_004348335.1 Actinomadura bangladeshensis
GGAGGTAGGGGCGCGGGCCGGTGTGCCGGACGGGTCGGAGGTGTCGTCCGCGGCCACGGGGGTCTCCTCAGGCGGTGGCCTGGGGCCACAGGCCGCGGGCGGACATGATGCGGCGGAGGGTCAGGAGCTCGTCGGTCATGATGCCGTCGATGCCGATGTCCAGCAGGCGCTTCATCGTGGCGGGGTCGTTGACCGTCCAGGCGTGGACCTGCAGGCCGAGGCGGTGGGCGTGGTCGATGAACGCCTCGGTGACGAACGGGACGGGCCCGAGGCCGTAGGGGACCTGGGCGCAGGCGACCCCGGTGGAGGCGAGCCGGACGAGCTTGGCCGCGGGCCCGCCGTAGGAGCGGGCGCGCAGCGCCATCAGGCCGCGGGGGCCGAGGGCCGTGCAGACGTCGCGGTCGGTGAACAGCGGCAGGCGGGCGCGCATCTGGGCCAGGCGGCGGGTGGAGAACGAGGTGATGCAGACCCGGTTCCAGGCGTTGGTGCGGTGCAGCGTCGTGGCGAGCGGGCCGATGACGTGGGCGTCCTTCAGGTCGATGTTGACGCGGGCGTCCGGGAAGGAGCCGAGGACGTCCTCCAGGCGGGGGATGGGCTCGGTGCCGGCGATGCGGGCCTTGGAGACCTCCGCGTAGGGGAGCCGGGAGACGGCGCCGGTGCGGTCGGTGACGCGGTCCAGCGTGCGGTCGTGGAAGGCGACCACGACGCCGTCGGCGGTGGCGTGGGCGTCGGTCTCCAGGTAGCGGTAGCCGAGGTCGGTGGCGCGCTGGAACGCCGCCATGGAGTTCTCCGGGCACCCCGCACCACCGCGGTGGGCGAAGGGGATCGGGCCCGGATGGTCGAGGAACTCATGCGAGTGGCGCACCCGTCCGATTATGGCGGACCGGACGATCAAGCCTGACCTTACTACGTAAAGGCCGAGGGCGTGGTGCTACGGTCGCCCCGCGATCGATCAACCAAGGAGCAGCCATGGCGAACGCGGACGACTACAGGGCGACCTTCGAGCTGGTGGACGTCGACGGCGACGGCTACATCTCGACGGCCGAGTTGAAGAACCTGATGAGCAAGCTCGGCCACGACATCACCTCCACGCGGGCGGTGGAGGTGGTCGTGGCCGCCGACGCCAACGGGGACGGCAAGATCTCCTTGGAGGAGTTCACCGCGCTGATGGAGGGGGCGGCCCGCTCCTGACCGGGCTCAGGCCGGCCGGCGCCGGATCTTGAGGGCGTTGTCGACGCGGGTCATCGTGGTCCCGTCCGGGGCGGTCTGGAGGCGTTCGTTCTCGGCGCTGAGCAGCACGTCCCAGGCGCCGTCCGGGAGACCGAGGGACGCCAGGACCTCGTCGGCGGTGGGCAGGTGGACGTGCGGGTGGGCGTCGGGGTCCCAGGGCGGCGGCCCGGCGTGCCCGGCGACGAGCAGGACGCCGCCGGGGGCGACGGCCGCGGCGGCGTGCCGCAGGATGGCCTCGCGCGGCATCGCCGCGTCGAGCGAGTGCAGGAACATGGCGGTGACCAGGTCGTAGGCCCCTTCGGGGAAGGACTCGGCAAGGTCGTGCCGCTGCCAGTCGACGCGGTCGGCGACGCCCGCGTCCGCCGCGTGGCGCGCGGCGCGATCGAGGGCGGTGCGGGAGATGTCGGTGCCGGTGACGCGCCAGCCCCGCCGCGCCAGCCAGATGGCGTCGGCGCCCTCGCCGCAGCCGAGGTCCAGGGCGGTGCCCGGTGCCAGGCCGGTGACCTCCTTGACGAGGACGGCGTTGGGGTTGCCGCTCCAGACGTGGTCGTGCTCGGCGTAGCGGGCTTCCCAGAACTCTGCGTTGCTCATGGTCTCGTCCATGCCCCGATGATGCGCCGGGAGTTTTCGTTCCGGCGAATCGCGTTGCCGTTCCGGCAAAAGCCGCAGTGCCGCGGCGGCGGCTACGGCCGGGGCCGCGGCGAGCGCGTAGCAGAGCGGCAGGGGCAGCGCGTCCAGCAGGACGCCGGTCGCGGCCGTCCCGCCGGCGGTGCCGAGGTTCAGCGCGGTGTTGACCCAGGCCGCCGCGCGGGTGCGGGCGGCGGGCGGTGCGGTCGCGTCGGCGATCAGGTAGGCGGTGGCCAGGGTCGGGCCGATGAACAGCCCGGCCGCGCACGCCGCCGCGGTCAGCGCGAGGACGGACGGCGCGAGGCCCGCGGCGGCCAGCGCGATCCCGAGCGGGCACAGGAGGGCGGCGAGGCGGGCGCGTCCGGGCGCGGAGCGGCTCAGCGCGCCGTAGGCCAGGCCGCCGAGGGTGCTGCCGACCGCGAGCGCGGCCTCCACCCAGGCGACCGCGGCGGGCTGCTGGTGGTGCCGGGTGAACGCGACGGCCAGCAGGCCGGCCGAGCCGAGCACCACGCCGGTGGCCACCGCGGCGGCGGACGGGGCGAGCGGGACGGCGCGCACGCGCGGCCCCCGGCGGCGCGCGGGCGGCCGCGGCCCCACCGCCGGGGAGGTGATCAGGCCGGCGGTCCCGGCGATGACGAGGCCGGCGCTCAGCGCGATCCCGAGGGACGGTGAGGCGACCGCGGTCAGCAGCCCCGCCAGGAGCGGGCCGACGACGAAGACCAGTTCCTCGCAGACGGTGTCGAGGCTGTAGGCGCGCCGGAGCAGCGGCCCGTCCGGCACGAGGACGTTCCACAGCGTCCGCATGACCACGCCCAGCGGCGGCATGGTGGCGCCGGCCGTCGCGGTGAGCGCGGCCAGCAGCGGGAACGGGGCGCCGGGACGCCAGGTGAGGACGGCCAGCGCGGCGAGGATGAGGGAGTAGGCGGCGGCCATCGGCGGCAGGGCGCGGCGCGGCCCGTGCCGGTCGATGAGCCCGGCGCGCAGCGGCGACAGGACCGAGACGGTGAGGCCGAGCAGCGCCAGGAGCGCGCCGGCGCGGGCGTAGGAGCCGGTGGCGGCGGTGAACGCCAGTGTCAGGGACAGGAAGACCGTCCCGTAGGACAGGCGTCCCAGCAGCGCGAGGGCGAAGGTGCGGAAGGCGTGCGGCGTGCGCAGGACGGCCGCGTACGACGGTGTCACGGGAGTGTTCCTCGGAGAAGCCCGCGGAGGGCGGTTTACGGGGACGCCGGAGGCCGCCGCGGTCCGCGGCGGCGGGGCGTTCTACCCGTAGATGAGGAACTGCACGGGACGTAGCGTAGCGTACCGGTCGCCCGTACCGGTCGCCCGTACCGGTCAGGCGCGGGTGAGGCGCCAGGCGTCGGGGGAGCGGCAGGCGTGGGCGAGGCCGCGGATGGTGGCGCGGGCCGGGTCGCGCGCGATGGTGATGGTGAGGCTGATCTCGGCGGTGAGGCGGCCCGGCAGCGACGGCAGCCGGGCGCCGCCGCCGGTGAGCAGGAGGCCGCCGTCGCGGGCGGTGCGGCGCAGCGGGGCGGGCAGGTCGGTCAGCAGGTGCTGGACGCCGGCGGCGAGCCGCTCGCGGACGTGCTCGGGCAACCGGGGTGCGTGGTGGCCGGCCTGCCGGTCCGGGACGTACTGGATGGACCGCGCGGAGTGGACGCGGCCGCGCATGACGACGGCCATCTCGACGATGCCGGCGCCGATGTCGATGATGAGCCGGGGCCGCGGGTCGCCGACGGCGATGCCGGCGCCGATGGCGGCGGCGAGCGGCGCCTCCATGGTCCGCACGGGGCAGCCGGCGGCCGCGCGGACGGCGTTGGCCGCGCGGCCGAGCTGGGTGCCGCTGGCGGCGGCGGGCACGGCGAGCAGGACGTGCCGGAGCCGCAGGCCGGGGTCGGCCTCCATGAGCGTCAGGCGGGTCAGCCGGGTGCAGGCGCCGGCGTCGGCGACCATGCCGTGCTCGATGGGGCGGGCCGGGACCGCGCGGGCGCGGCGGCGACCGGTGGTGATCTGGACGGGGCCGCCGACCGTGGACGGGCGGTCGACGATCACGTCCAGGGCGGGCACGCTCGCGCGGATGCGGCTGCTGCCGAGGTCGAGGGCGGCGCGCGGGCCGTCCGGCGGCGCCGTGGCGGTGGTCACCGTCGTCGCTGCTGGCAGTTCACGCAGCGGCGGGCGTACGGGATGATCTCCAGGCGGCCCTCGGGGATCGGCTTGCGGCAGTCCTCGCACAGGCCGTAGGTGCCGTCGCCGAGGCGGGCGAGGGCGGCGTCGATCTCCTCCAGGTTGCCCTCCAGGGTGCCGCGGCGGGCCATGACGGCCTCGTCGGGGGCGCTCTCGCCGGCGAGGAGCTCCAGTTCCGCGATGTGGGTGCGGCGCTCCTGTTCGAGCAGCTCGCGGGCCTGCGAGGCCGCCGCGCCGCCGGGTGCGCCGTTGACCGCGCTGTTGACCGTCATCGCCATGGGCTCCCTTGCAGGTCGGTGTCGGGGGTCGCCGGGGAAAATACGCGGCGAACTTCCACCATGCGGCAAGAGGGCGTGAACGGCCATGGGGGCTGGCACCCATTTGCGGTGGGTGCGGGGGTGCAGGTGCGGGCG
>NZ_SMJW01000040.1 GCF_004348335.1 Actinomadura bangladeshensis
GAAGGTGACGGATAAGCAGGCGCGCGGGGGCTGAGCGTCGAGGCCGGCCCGGGGGAGGTGCTCCGGCGTGCGGCCGGGGCCGGTGTGCCGGCCGGCCGGGGAGTCCCGGTCATGGCGTAGGGGGATCGGCCCGGTCGGTTGCCTCCGACTTGGTCGCGGTTCCAGGACGGGCCGGCGGCCGGCGGGGCCGGCCTGACCTCGGCGGGAGCATTGCCGGGAAGCAGTTCCGCCGTGGCCACGATGGTGGCGGCGGGAACCGCGGCGGCCAGCAGGCTGCGGAAGCCTCCCTCGCGTAACAGCTCCCATAAGGCCAGCAGCGGGACCGCGGAGAGCTCCAGCAGGCGTGGTCTCGGCCGCTGGGTCTTGGCCTCGGACCGCAGTATCCGGGCCGCGCACGCCACCTGGCCCCGCCGAAGATCCTTGTTGAGGACGATGACCGCGCGGCCGTCCTGCTCGCCGACATAGCCCAGCAGCCGGGCGGGCATCGACGCCCGGGCGAACGGGCCGATCCCGCCGCGGACCGGCGCGGCGGTGAGCAGGTACCGCCACACCTGCCCGGCGGCGTCGGTGTCTTCCGCTTCGGCGCCCGCTTCGGTGCCGGCGATCAGGATCAGGGTCGAGGCCTGGCCGGAGCCGGTCGGCGGTACCGGCAGGCATTTCCACCCATGCGCGTCCTGGAAGGCGTGCTCCAGTTCGGGCGGCGGGTTCCACAGCCGCCGCACGGCCAACTCGCTGCGCAGTTGGGCGTTCTCCCTGGTAAGCCTTTCGATCTGCTTGTGCAGGTCTTCAGTGTGGGGGTCCACGTCGTCTCCCCTTGTGTCACCGGCACGCCCCCGGTGCACACGCGTATCCCCCGGGCCGCATGCAGGTATGCCTTTGCGGCCATGTCCGGCCGGTATGGGACGGCGCCCGGAATTTCAAGCCCCTTCCGGCAGCGATCACCAGGAGTCCGAGGCACTCATCAGAGGCTCGTGACGCCGTACCGCGATCGAGCGAGATTCCGGGGCATGCGCCGCACGGGACCGGGAAGACAGGACCACTGGGGGGCTCGACGATGGGTGGTGCGGGCGTACACGGCATGGGGTGGCTTGCGCTGGAGGCCTTCGATCCGGCGCCGGTCGCGGTGGCGCTGACGATCGGGCCGGATCACCGTCTGGTGTACACCAACCTCGCCTACCGTGCGTTCGTCGGCGACCGTCCGCTCGGGGAGCCGATCGGGGAGGCGTTCGGCGCCGCGGCCAAGCAGGACTACGGCGAGTTGTTCGACCGTGTGCTGGCCACCGGTGAACCGGTGACCCTGGTGGATGCACCGGTGAAGCCGGCCGGCGCGGACGCCGAGGCGGAGGAGCGGTACTTCTCCTTCAGCCTCTCGCGGTTCACCCACGAGCGGCCCGGGGTGCTGGTGGTCGCGGTCGATGTCACCGAACAGGTCTCCGCGGTCGGACGGGCGGACCGGGCGACCGAGGAGCAGCGCCGGTCGCGGCGCCGGCTGGAGAGCCTGGTGTGGATGAACGCGCAGGTCGTGTGGATGACGGACGCGGACGGCCAGGTGATCGAATCGACCGGCGGGTGGGAGCACATCACCGGGCAGAGCCGGAAGGAGTTCCTCGGCGACGGCTGGATGCGGGCGCTGCACCCGGACGACCGCGAACCCACGACGCGGTCGTGGGACGAGACGCGCCGGCAGGTCCGCCCCTGGCATTACTTCTACCGGGTCCGCACGCGCGAGGGCGAGTACCGGCATTTCGAGGTGCGGTCCGCGCCGGTGATCGAGGACGGTGCCGTGGTCGAGTGGATCGGCACCTGCTTCGACGTGGAGGAGGAGTGGCGGGAGGGGCAGCGCCGCGAACTGCTCGCCCGCGCCGCCGCGGCCGCGGCCGAGCGGACCGAACTGACCGAGATGTTCGCCGCGCTCGCCGAGGTGCTGGTTCCCGAACTCGCCGACGGGTGCGGCGTGCACCTGCTCTCCGACCTGGGCGACCGTCCCGCGGGTGCTCCGATCACCGTGCAGCGCGTCGCCACCGCCGCGCGCCGCGACCTGCGGCAGCAGCCGCCCGCCGGCGAGGAGCGGTTCGCCCCCGACAGCGGGTTCGCCCGCGCGCTGGAGCGGAGGCGCCCGCTGCAGCGCACCTTCCCGCCGGGGCGGCCGCCGGCCGACCTGCTGCCCGGCAGCACCACCGCCTGGCTGACCGAGTCCGGCGCCACCAGCGTCGTGCTGATGCCGGTCGCCGTCGACGGGGCCGTGGCCGCGGTGGTCACCGCCGCCAGGCGCGGTGACCGCGGCCCGATGAGTCCCGACGACATCGCCCTCCTGGAGCAGATCTTCGAACACACCAACGACGCGCTGAGCGGCGCCGTCAAGTTCCACCGGACCCAGCAGGTCGCCCTGGCCCTGCAGCACAGCCTGCTCGCCGAGCCCCCGGAGCACCGCGACCTGCACATCGTCGCCAGGTACACGGCCAGCCCCGCCGGGGCCGAAGTGGGAGGCGACTGGTACGACTCGTTCGTCCTTCCCGACGGCGCGACCGTGGTGGCGATCGGTGACGTGGCGGGCCACGACCTGGCCGCCGCCGTCGACATGAGCCGGCTGCGCAACATGCTCCGCGTGCTGACCGCCGACCGGCTCGCCCCGCCCGGCGAGATCCTGCGCCGCCTGAACAGCGCGATGGAGACCGTGGCGCCGGATGCGACGGCGACCTGCGTCCTTGCCCGCGTCGAGGAGCCCGAACCGGGCCGGTGGCAGTTCAACTACGCCGTGGCCGGGCACCCGCCGCCGCTGCTGGTCACCGGCGACGGCGACGGCCGCTTCCTCGAGGAGGCGGCCAACCCGCTGCTGGGCATGCCCTTCGGGACCTACCACAGCGCGACCGAACCGCTCCCGCCCGGATCCACCCTGCTGCTGTACACCGACGGCCTGGTGGAGCATCCGGGCGAGCATCTGGACAGGGGCCTGGACCGGCTTCGCCGCCACGCCTGCGCACTCGCACACCAGCCCCTGGAGCACATGTGCGACGCGCTCGTGGCCGACCTGCCCGTCACCGGCACCGACGACATCGCCGTGATCGCCGTCCGGACTCCCGACACCGCCGCCCCTTCGACGGCCCCGGCCACAACCCGGCCGCCGGGCTGACGACCGGCCCGGGCCAGCGGACCTACCGCGACCGGCGGCGGCTGATCATCCGCGGCCGCTGCGCGCCCTTGCCGCCGAGGTGCGGCGGAGCGGGGTCGCCTACGAGGCATTGTTCACGAAGGCGCGGCCCGCGACGCGGCCGAGGTCGAGGGCGAAGTGGCTGCGGGGGCGACGGGGAGGGCGCCCGTCCGTCCGGAGACCGTGTCCCCGGGTGGGACGTCTCCGAGGGATCCGCGGCTCTGCCCGGCCACTTTTCCGCACATATGGGTTTGTCGTAGATAAGCGCAAAGATTCCGCTAGGTACCGTTATGTGCAAATTTGTTGCTTTTCCATTCTCTTGTGAGGGGCTCTCGCGAGTGGAGGAGGAGGCATCGTGAACGAAGCCCTGCCGCCGGATCCGGCTCCCGATCGCGAGCGTCCGAGGACACCGTCGCCGATCTCGGCGGCGAAGGTGCGGGTGCCCGGCCGCCGCAGCTGGTTCATCACCCGGCAACGCCTGACGGAGCGGCTCGAGCAGGGCACGCGGGGCCCGCTCACGGTCGTGACGGGGCCTCCCGGGGCGGGCAAGTCGGTCGCGGCGGCCTCCTGGGCGACAACGGGACGTCGGCCCGGGCCGGTCGCCTGGGTCTCCCTGGACGAGGCGGACCACCGTCCGGTCGCATTCTGGAGTCTCGTGTCCGCGGCGCTGGAACAGGCGGGAGTCGCCGATGTCCCCCGGCCCTCGGAGGGCGGGCACGACATCTTCTGCGCGCGGCTCACGTTCGCCCTGGCCGGCCGCGCGGCCCCGGTCGTCCTCGTGCTGGACGACTTCCATCCGCCGACCGGCTCCGATCTCGCTCGCGACGTGGCCCGCGTCCTCAAAGGGGCCGGTCCGGTGCTGCGGCTGGTGCTGATCTCCCGGACCGACCCGCCCCTTCCCCTGCACCGCTACCGGCTGACCGGTGAACTCGTCGAGATCAGGAGCGCGGATCTGGCCTTCGACGACGGCGAGATCCGCACACTGCTCGCCCACCACGGAGTGTCGGCGACCCCGGCGTCGGTCAGCGCCCTGCGCGAGCGGACCGAAGGGTGGGCGGCCGGTCTGCGGCTGGCCGCCATGACGATGGAGGGCCATCCGGACCCCGACGGCTTCGCCGCCGTGTTCGCCGGTGACGACCACGCCGTCGTCGACTACCTCGTCGCGGAGGTGCTGAACGTGCAGCCTCCCGCGGTCCGCCGGCTGCTGCTCAGGCTCAGCGTCGTAGACCGGTTCGACGCGGAACTGGCGGCAGAACTCGCCGGACCGGACGCGGATGAGCTGTTCGCGAACCTGGTGCGCGAGAACGCCTTCGTCCTGCCGGTGGCCCATGGGTGGTACCGCTTCCACTCGGTGCTCGGTGCGGCCCTGCACCTGACGCTGCGCCAAGAGCATCCGGCGCACGAGGCCGGGCTGCATCGGCGTGCGGCGGAATGGTTCAGCCGCACCGGGGCGCTCGAAGAGGCCGTCCAGCACGCGGTGCTGGCCGGAGACCCCGCCTACGCCTCCCGGCTCGTCGTCGACGATCTGGCGATCGGCCGTGTGCTCGGCCTGTCGGACGGCCGGGCGCTCCTTCCGCTCTTCGGCGACCTCCCGGACCGTGCCCTTGCCGGAGCCGCCGGACCCGAACCGCACCTCGTGGCCGCCGCGGTCTCGCTGGACCGGGGAGACGACGCGGGCCGCGCGGCGCACCTGGCCCGGGCGGAGCGCCTTCTGGCGGACCTGCCCGAGGACCGGGCGATCCCGGCGCGGCTGGCGGCCGGACTGATCAGGCTCGTCGCCGCCTGCCCGGAGCGGCGGGCGGATCTTCGCGACCTCGTCCACGGCCTGGACCGGTCACTGGACGCCCTCCCGTACGGGGCGCGGCACGACCTTCCGGAGCTGGACGCTCTGGTCGGCTACGCGCACGGCCTCCTGGAGTTGCGCGCCGGGCGGCCGGGGCGGGCCGAGCAGCGGTTCGAGCGCGCCCTGCCCGCCGCGCAGGCCGGTGGCGATCTTCAGCACCGCCGGTGCCTGGGCGGGCTGGCGTTGGCGGAGGCGCTCCAGGGCGGCTTCCGCCGAGCGGCCCGGCTGATGTCGGCGGCCGCGCGGTTGCCCGAGGTCTCCACCGGTCCTGCCGGGCGGCGGGTCGCGGCGGTCCATCTGACCTGCGCCTGGGTGGCACTGGAGGAGGCCCGCCTGGACGAGGCGCGGGACGAACTGGACAAGAGCCGGATGGCGATCGCCGACTGTCCCGACGCCCTCTTCTCCGCCTTGCACGACCTGCTCACCGCGCGCCTGGACGTGGCCGCCGGCCGGCCCGACCGGGCGCTGACCGTGCTGGACGCCATCGGCGGGGACGCCGCCGCCATGCCGTGGTTCCGGCGCAGGGTGCGGCTGGCCGAGGCCGAGGCGCACCTCGCGGGCGACGTGCCGGCGGAGGCGCGGGATGCCGCCCGCGATGCCGGCGGCGCCGAGGGCGCGGTCGCGCTCGCCCGCGTCCATCTGCACGAGGGGCACCCGGCGGCGGCGTCCCGGGCGGTCCGTCCCGTGCTGATGGAGCCGTCCGCGCCGGCCGCCGTCCGGGTGGACGCATGGCTGCTGGACGCCTGCCTGGCCTACCGGGAGGAGGACCGATCCCGGGGCCGCCGCTCGCTGGAGCGCGCGCTGCGGCTGGGTGAACGCGAGAAGATCGGGCTGCCGTTCGCCAGGGCGCGGCGCTGGCTGCTCCCCGTGCTGCACCGGGATCCGGAGCTCCTGCAGCCGCACCGGCGGTTCCTCGGACGGCTCGGCTTGGGCGGGGTTCCCGGCCGCGCGGATGCCGCCGCCCCCGCCGTCGTGGGGCCGCTGAGCGAGCGGGAACTGGAGGTGCTGACCCTGCTCTCCACGATGCTGACGACGGACGAGATAGCCACCGAGATGTACCTCTCGGTCAATACCGTCAAGACCCATCTGAGGAACATCTACCGCAAGCTCGCGGTGACGCGACGGGGTGAGGCGGTCCGCCGCGCACGCCGCTACCGGCTGCTGTGACCCCGTCCTGAAGCGTGCCCGGTCAGGGCGGAGCGGGCGGTAGCCGACGGACCCCGACCAGATCGAACCCCAGCGCCTGGACACGGTCCAGGATCCCGTACAGGGCCGCCTGGTCGAGACCCCGGCCGCACAGCACCGTCTCGCCGGGGTTGAGCGTGACGCTGAGCTCCTCGAAGGCGAGCCGGAGCGATGCACCGACCCGTCCCTTGATCCTTATCTCGTAGTCGCACGCCGCATGCGGTGGGCCGTGGCCCGATGTCGGCATGTCCGTCGGCACGTCGCCTCCTCTCGGCCCCGCCGGTCGCGGTCCCGCCCCTCGCGGGATCGCGGGGTCACCGTGCGGACGCGGCCTGCCGGTCGGCGCGGCGGATCCACAGGGTGACGAGGACGCCGATGATCCCCCAGGTGATCAACCAGAGACCGAACAGCCAGGTCAGGGCTACCAGACTGGCCTCCGGATAGGCCAGGACGGCGATCCCGGCGAGCACGGAGAGGCAGGCCGGGACCAGTTCGGGACCGCGTCCCGGCCGGTCCCTGTCCGAGAGCACGGCGACGGCTTCGATGATGCCGCCGAGCAGCCAGAACATACCGAAGAGCACGGCGAGTACGGCAACGGTCTGGAACAGGTGGCGCATGGCGAGGACGCCGATCGAGAGCGAGAGCACCCCGAGGACGGCCATGAGGGTGCGGGTGCCGGCGGTGAGGCCGGGGGCGACCGACTGCGCGATCCGGACGACCCCGTTGATGATGAGCTGGAGCCCGATGAGCACGGCCAGTACCCCGACGGTGACCCCGGGCCAGGCCACCACAACGACACCCAGCAGGAACGAGATGCCGCCGAGAGCCAGGGCCATCGCCTGGTGCTCGGTCACCATGTGCGTGAGCGTCGTGCCTTGCCTGTGATCGGGGACGGTTCCACCCGTCCTCGGAGATGTCGTCGACATCGTCGCTCCTCCCGTGTCCCCGTACGACGTCTCTGGCCCCCTGGACGACTCGTCCGTCCTGGCCGGGGCCGGTACCGGAATGACACAGTTTCCGCGGACCGTGCCGCATCCTCCGCAGCGGGTGATTGAGGCGCGGCCGGATCGCCCAGTTCCTGTTCCTGCCCTGCTACCCGGTGTGGTCGGTCGTCGTGATCGCCTTGGACGAGGACCGTGGTGCCGGTGCCCGGGCGGCGCCGGTCATCGCCGGCGGCGGCCGGTGGATCCGCCGCCGGGTGCCGCCGGCGTGCGCGGGAGATCGCGGGTGAACGCCAGCGAGCCCAGCACGAGTAGCGCGGTGGCCAGCAGCCCCACCTTCAGCGACAGGAGCTGCGCCTCCTCGTAGCCGTCGACGAGCGCGTCCGCGGTGGCGCTGTCGAGGCCCGCCTTCCGCGCGGCCGCCTGGATCTGGCTGGCGTCGACGAAGTCGACGCCGGTGCCGGCGGCCACGCCGACCTGCTCGGCGACCTGGGCGCCGATGCGCTCGTCCTGCTCGACCTTCGACACGAACGCGCCGGTCAGGCCGGCCAGGACGATCGCTCCGATGAGCGCGATGCCGAGCGAGGAGCCGAGCTGCTGGCCGGTGTACTGCAGGCCGCCCGCCTCCGCCCGGCTGCCGGACATGCCGACGGAGGACTGCACCAGGTTCCCGAGCTGGGAGACCATCAGCCCCATGCCGGTGCCGAGCACCCCCATCGAGAGCGCGAAGGCGGGGCCGGCCAGATCCGGCCGCACGGCCGCCATCAGGGCCAGGACCGCTGCGCCGGTGAGCACCAGGCCGGTCCGGACGATCGCTCGCACCGACAGCCGGGACGACAGCCGGGCTCCGGCCGCGGAGGCGGCGAACATCATGACGGAGACGGGCAGCATCCTGACGCCCGTCTCCAGCGCGTCGAGGCCGAGGACGAGCTGCAGGTACAGCGGCATGACGAAGAAGACGCCCATGAGGATGAGGTTCTGGGCGAACAGGCCGATCAGCCCGGCCCGGAGCGGCGGCGACTTCAGCAGGTCGAGGTGCAGCAGGGGATCGCCGGCCGCGTGCTCGCGGTGCCGCTGCCAGGCCATGAAGGCCCAGAGCAGCGTCCCGCCGAGCGCGACGACGAACAGCGTCGGCGAGAGGCCGAACGGCTCGACCGGAGCGTCCTTCGGCCGGACCCAGCCCCAGGTGCTGGACTGCAGGGTGCCGAACACGATCGTTCCGACTCCGCAGGCCGACAGCGCGGTGCCGGTGACGTCGAGGCGGGGAGCCGGACGGCCGCGGGCGGACTCCGCCAGCAGCCGCGCCGCCAGGAGGACGAGCACGACCAGGACCACCTCGCCGACGAAGATCACCCGCCAGGTCAGCTCGGTCGTCGCCCAGCCGCCGAGAATCGGCCCCACCGCGATCCCGGCCCCCGCGACCCCGCCGATCGCGGCGTAGGCGGCCGTGCGCTCGTGCCCCGTGAAGTTGTCGGCGACCAGCGCGACCAGCGCGGGCAGGACCAGCGCGGCGCCGATGCCCTCCAGTACCGACCAGCCGAGCGCGAGAACGGCCAGGGTCGGGGCCGCCGCGGTCAGTGCCGATCCGCAGGCGTAGACGACCAGCCCGGTGACGAAGGCGCGGCGCCGGCCGATGATGTCGCCGATCTTGGCGCCGGTCAGCATGAACATCGCCATCACCAGGCAGTAGAGGGTGATGACCGCCTGGATCGCGGGGACCGTCGTGTCGAAGTCGTCCACCAGCGTGCTGATCGAGACGTTCATGACCGACTGGTCGAGGACCATGACGAACTGCGCGGTCGCCAGTGCGAGCAGCGGCCCCCATCGTCCCATCGCGCGCCTCCGATACGCCGTGTCCCCGTCCCCGCCCGCGTTACGCTCCCGGGCCTCCCGCCGATGGCCCGGCGCGCGCCCGCTTCCCGTAGGCCGCCCGCTCGCCCGGAGTCCGGACGGCGGCACCGATGGTGGTCATGGACGCAACCCCTCCCGTCAGCCGCACGAACGGCATCCTCGGCGATGCCGCAGGCGGGACGCTTCACCCGCACGGGGTGAGTGACGTCCGGCGGAAGAGCCGTGACCGGAACGCCGCAGGAGACGGCCTGCCCGGAGCGGCGCCGCCCTACCGTCGAAGCGCGCTATGTCCGCCGGCCGGCCATGTCACCCGCTGTGGGTGATGCGGTGAGTCGAGGGGCGCAGGGAGCATGGGCCGCATCGGATGCGGAGGGCGGACGACTGGAGGACCACCATGGACGAACTCGCCGGCACCATCGCCGCAACGGACTACCCCTTGCTGAACGTCTTCTGGACCATGCTCTGGTTCTTCCTCTGGGTGCTGTTCCTGATGCTGCTCTTCAGGATCATCGCCGACATCTTCCGCGACGACCGGCTGAGCGGCTGGGGCAAGGCCGGATGGTCGATCTTCGTGATCGTGCTGCCGTTCCTCGGTGCCTTCGTGTACCTGATCGCGCGCGGCCGGGACATGGGGGAACGCGACCTGCGAGCGGTCCGCAAGCGCGATGAGCAGTTCCGTGCCTATGTCCGTGAGACCGCCGGGGCAGAGCCGACGAGCACCGACGAGCTGGTCAAGCTCGCCGAGCTCAGAAAACACGGTGACATCAGCGAAGCGGAGTACCAACGGGCGAAGACCAGAGTCCTGGCCTGAAGGCGCCCATGATGGCGCCCGCCATCTGTTCCCCGTGTCGACCGGGACGACTCGACCCGGCTTGCGCCCGCCGGCGCAGGCACTGCTCCAACGACCGGCCTGTCTGCGGTGGGCTGTGGTCGGTCTACCGTGGCGGCTGATCACCGGCGTCCCGGCGTGCTCCGGCCGGGTCAGGTGGGCCAGGCGGCCATCGCCAGGTCGACGATCCGGTCGAGTTCCTCCCGGGACGCCCCGTCGGCGGCCTGGACGGACATGCCCTGCAGCGTGGCGGCGTAGAACGCGGCCATGGCCGCCGGGTCCGCGGTGCCCGGAAGCGCTCCGGTCTGCCGGTCCGCGGCGATCCGGTCGCGGAAGGCCCGTTTGCTCGCCTCCCGCCGGTCCCGGAGCTCCCGTTTCACCTCCGCGGACGAGCAGTTGGTCGCGGCACTGATGATCATGCAGCCGGGCGGCAGGGCGGGGTCAGTGTACTCGCGCGCGGCCTCGCGCAGCAGCCGCTCGATGCTCGCCCGCGCGGTCGGCTCCTCGGCCAGGGCCCGGGTGCTGAAGGAGCCGTAGGTCTCGGCATAGCGCCCGACCGCCTCGGTGAACACCCGGTGCTTGTCGCCGAAGGCCCCGTAGAGGCTGGGCGCGTTGATCCCCATCGCCTTGGTCAGCATCGAGATCGACGTCGCCTCGTACCCGTGGCGCCAGAACGTCATCAGCGCCTGCTCCAGGGCGGCGCCGCGGTCGAACGATCGAGGTCGGCTCACACCTCCATTTTATATCGATCGCTAAGAAACCTACTATGATCAACGCTAGTTGTAGCGAGCACTACAAAACTCGGAGGTCCACCATGTCCAGCGCCGCCTACGCCCGCACTGTGCACGGCCACGGCCCCGGCCTGCTCCTCGCGCACGGCGCCGGGGGCGGTGTCGCCGCCAACTTCGGCCCGATCCTGGACGACCTGGCCGCCGCCCGCACCGTCGTCGCGATCGACTACCCGGGCACCGGCGACACCCCGAAGGCGACCGCGCCGCTCTCCCTCGACGACCTGGCCGACCAGCTCGTCGCCGCCGGACTCGCCGAAGGGCTGGACACCTTCGCCATCGCCGGCTACTCCCTCGGCGCCGCGGTCGCCGCCCGCGCCGCCACGCGCCACCCCGACCGGGTCACCGCCCTGGTGCTGACCGCCCCGTTCGCGCACCCCGACGCCCCGTTCCGCGCCGTCGCCGAGCGCTGGCGCGACCTCTGCCTCGCCGGTGACCACGACGGCGTCGCCCGCCACATCGTCCCCCTCGCGCTCGGCCCCGCCGTCCCCGATCTCGAAGCCGTCATCGCCGACACCGCCCGGACCCTGCCGCCCGGCTCCGCCGACCACGCCGACCTCGTCGCCCGCGTCGACGTCCGCGCCGACCTGGCCGCGCTCAGCGTCCCCACCTTGGTCATCTCCACCACCGATGACGGACTCGTCCCGCCGCACTTTCACCGCGAGGCGGCCGCCCTCTCCGGCGCCGAACTCGCCGCACTCGACACCGGGCACCTCCCCTTCGCCCAGCGCCCGGAAGAGTGGCGGAACCTCATCACCTCCTTCCTGTCCCAGGCTGCGCCGGCGGCCGCCGGGTAACCCGGAGACCGGCGGCTCACCGAGTCATAACGGCGGGTGCGCGGAGGGCCACCTCGGGGTTCTGCACTGCGGTGCGTACGACCCCGAGGCCGGGCGGTGCGACCGCCGAATCGCTCCGTTCGTCATCACGTCGTCCGTTCTGCCAGGTGGAGGGCGACGGTCAACGGTCCTCAGCCGCCGGCGGTGCGGGGCGGGGCGGGGACGAACGGTGGACGCGGCCGCGGCGGCGCAGCAGGACGATCGCGATCACCGAGGCCAGCAGGGAGGCGGCCAGGACGGCGGTGGAGGCGATCTGGGCGGTGGCGGCGTCGGGGGTGGCGAGCTGGGAGACCAGGAGGCTGACGGTGTAGCCGATGGCGCCCAGCATCGCGATCGGGACGACGTCGCCCCAGCCGACGCCGCTCGGGAGCGTGCCGATGCGCAGCCGGACGGCCAGCCAGGTGCCGCCGAAGATGCCGAGGAACTTGCCGGCGAGCAGGCCGAAGAAGACGCCGTGGGCGAGCGGGTCGGTCAGGGCGTCGCTGAACGCGCCGAGCGAGATGCCCGCGGCCGCGAGTGCGAAGAGCGGGACGATGAGCCCGGCCGAGAGCGGGTGGAGCCGGTGCTCCAGCCGTGAGCCGGCGCTCTCGTTCTCGTCGCCGATCGGGGCGACGGGGGTGAGCAGTCCGAGGGCGATGCCGGCGACGGTGGCGTGGACGCCGGTGCTGTGGACGCAGATCCAGACCGCGACGGCCAGCGGCACCATGACCCACGGCGTGGTGATGCGGCGGCGGTGCAGCCACCAGTACAGGGCGCAGAGCAGGACCGCGAGGACGAGGTAGGCCAGGTTGACGCCGGAGGTGAACAGGAGCGCGATGAGCGCGATGGCGCCCAGGTCGTCGATGACGGCCATCGACAGCAGCAGGACGCGCACGCCGGCGGGGAGGCCGGCGCCCGCGAGGGCGAGGACGCCGAGGGCGAACGCGATGTCGGTGGCGACGGGGATGGCCCAGGCGCCGCTGTCGGCGGCGGCTCCGCGCGACACGGCCAGCGCGATGGCGGCGGGCACGAGCATCCCGCCGCCGGCCGCGAACAGAGGCAGCGCCGCCGCCCGCCATCCGGCCAGCTCCCCGACCGTCAGCTCGCGCTTGACCTCGACCCCGGCGACGAAGAAGAAGATCGCCAGCAGGGCGTCCGACGCCCAGCCGGCCAGCGTCAGGTGCAGGTGCAGCCAGTCCGGACCGAGCCCGGCCTCCGCGCCCCAGACTTGCGCGTAGGCGCCGGGAGCCGCGTTCGCCCAGATGAGGGCCACCGCCGTGGCCAGGAGGAGGAGCCGTCCCCCGGTCGTCTCCTGGCGGAGGAAGTCGCCGAGGGTGGCGGCCGCGCCGCGGTCGTCGGTACGGCGGGACAGGCCGGGGGAGGTCGGGTGCACGGGTCTCCACTCTGCGGGGTTGTCGAACGGACCGCCGACCAGACTTCCCGGCACACCTGGAACACACGCTATCTGCTCGACGGTCCGCTTCTCGTCGCGGGCCCCCTCCCGAAGCGAGGACCCGGGCACCTCCTGGATGCGGCGATCGAGGCACCCGGGTGCACTCAGGGGCCGGCCGCCGAGCCTCAGCCAGAGTCATCGCGGGAGGTACCGAGCCAGGAGTGAAGGCTCCCCATTCTTTCGGAGCCTCTTTTTCCGGCGGTCTGTTGCTGATCATTGAACGAGCGTTTAACGTGGTCCCCGTGCGAACGCGGAACACGTCTCCGGCCGACGGCGACCCCGGCGCGTCAGCCCGTATCCGGGACGCCGCGATCGACCGGTTCGGGAGGGACGGCTTCAGCACCGGGCTGCGGTCCATCGCCGAGGACGCGGCGGTCTCCCCGGGGCTGGTCGTGCACTACTTCGGCTCCAAGCAGGGCCTGCGGCGCGCGTGCGACGCGCACGTGCGCGAGGTGATCGCCACGGAGAAGCGGGCCGCCACGACCGACGGCAGCGCCGCACAGCTCCTCGCGCGGCTGGCCGACATCGAGCGGTTCGCCCCCATCGTCCTGTACGTGGTGCGATCGCTGCGCGAGGGCGGTGACCTGGCCGTCGAGCTGTTCGAGGACATGATCGACGACGCGACGCACTACCTGGAGGCGGGCGTGGCGGCCGGGGTGATCCGGCCGAGCCGCGACCCGGCCGCGCGGGCGCGGGTGATGGCCTACCAGGCGATGGGCTCCATGCTGATGTGGCTCACGCTGCACCCCGAGCACGCCGAACCGGCGTCCTTCGGCAAGGCCCTGCGCGCCTACATCGAGGAGGTGACACCCCCCATGCTGGAGATGTTCACCGAGGGGCTCTACACCGACCGGGCGCTCCTGGAGGAGTACCTCCTGTACGTTCCCGACCCGCCCCGCGACGGCTCGCAGGACTGACGCGCCGCGCCATTCTCACCACTCCACCGAGTGGTCTGTCGACCGTGTTCGACGCTCCCTTTCTTCATGCTTTTCAGCGAGGGCTGAACAATGACTTCTGCCATCGAGATCAACGACCTGCGCAAGTCCTTCGGGAAAGTGACGGCGCTGGACGGGCTCGACCTGTCGGTCGAGGCCGGCCACGTCCACGGGTTCCTCGGGCCGAACGGCGCCGGAAAATCCACCACGATCCGGATCCTGCTCGGCGTGCTCCGCGCCGACGCCGGACGGGCCCGGCTCCTGGGCGGCGACCCCTGGAGCGACGCCGTCGCGCTGCACCGCCGCCTCGCCTACGTCCCCGGGGATGTGGAGCTGTGGCCCAACCTGACCGGCGGCGAGGCCATCGACCTGTTCGCCCGGCTTCGCGGCGGCACCGACCCGGCCCGCCGCGACGAGCTGTGCGAGCGGTTCGACCTGGACCCCACCAAGAAGGGCCGCACCTACTCCAAGGGCAACCGGCAGAAGGTCGCGCTGGTGTCCGCGCTGGCCGGCGACGTCGACCTGCTGCTGCTGGACGAGCCGACCGCCGGACTCGACCCGCTCATGGAGGCCGTCTTCCAGGAGTGCATCCGCGAGGCCCGCGAGGCCGGGCGGACGGTCCTGCTGTCCAGCCACATCCTCGCCCAGGTGGAGGCCCTCGCCGACCGCGTCTCCATCATCCGCAGCGGCCGGATCGTGGAGACCGGCACGCTGACGGAGCTGCGGCACCTGACCCGCACCACCGTCACCGCGACCACCGACCGGGACACCGGCGCCCTCGCGGGCCTGCCCGGCGTCCACGACCTCCGCACCGAGAACGGGCAGATCCGCTTCGACGTCGACGGCGACCATCTGGCGGCCGCCGTCGCCCGCCTCGGCGAGCTGGACGTCCAGGCCCTCACCGCGCACCCGCCGACGCTGGAGCAGCTGCTGCTGCGCCACTACGGCGACGAGCTCGCCCGCACCGGCAACGGCGCGGCCGCCGCCGGGAGGACGTCATGACCGCGACGACCCTGCCCGCGCCCGTCCGGGCCGCGTCCGGGGGAGCACTGGCGGGAACGGGCACGCTGCTGCGGTTCATGCTGCGCCGCGACCGCGTCAGGTTCCCCGCCTGGACGCTCGGTGTGGCGCTGCTGATGGGCTACTTCACCACCGCGCTGAAGTCCGTCTACACCACGACCGAGCAGCTGGAGTCGGTCAGCGCCTTCTCCACCAGCCCTGCCGGGGCGATCTTCGGCGGCCCGGGGTACGGCTACGACGCCATCACCATCGAACGGTTCCTGTCGGGCCAGTACGGGCTGTACGTCATGCTCGGCGCGGCGCTGATGGCGCTGCTGACGGTCACCCGGCACACCCGCGCCGAGGAGCGCTCGGGGCGCGCCGAACTCGTCCGCGCGAACGTCGTCGGACGGTCCGCCCAGCTCACGGCCGCGCTGATCCTCACCGCGCTGATGTGCGCCGCCGTCGCCGTCCTGGTCACCGCGATCACGCTCGCCGGCGGGTACGCCCCTGCGGGGTCGGTCCTGTTCGGGGCGTCCGTCGGTGCCGTCGGCCTGGTGTTCGGCGGTATCGCCGCGGCCGCCGTGCAGGTCTTCGCCTACCCGCGCGGCGCGTCCGGACTCACCGGAGCGGTCCTCGGCGCCGCGTTCGTCGTCCGGGGCATCGGCGACATGGCGGCCGTCCAGGGCGGCGGCGCCTCCTGGCTGTCGTGGCTGTCCCCGATCGGCTGGTCGCAGCAGACCGCGCCCTACGTGCTCGACCGGTGGTGGCCGCTGGCCCTCTCACTGGCCTGCGCCGCCGCGACCGCCGCCGCCGGATACCGCCTGTCCGGCGGCCGCGACCTGGACGCGGGACTCCTTCCACCGCGACCGGGCCCGCCCGGCGCCGCCGCCTGGCTCCGCAGCGCGCCGACCTTGGCCTTCCGCCTCCAGCGCGCCGCGATCACCGGCTGGAGCGTCGCGCTCCTGGTCGCCGGCGTGGCCTACGGCGCGTTCGCCCAGCCGATGGCCGACGGGCTGGACGACGCCCCGGAAGACCTGATCGCCGTCATGGGCGGCGGCGGTGACCTGGTCGCCGGCTACCTCGGCGTCATGGGGCTGACCATGGCGTTCACGGTCGCCGTGTTCGCGATCCTGGCCGTGCAGTCGGTACGGGCCGAGGAGTCGGCCGGACGCACCGAACCCGTCCTGGCCACCGCCGTCAGCCGCACCGGCTGGCTCGGCGGCAACCTCGCCGTCACCGCCCTCGCCGTCCCGTGGCTGCTGTTCCTCGCGGGCCTCGGCACCGGCGCGGCCGCCGCCGTCGGCACCGGCGACGCCGCTCTCCTGTGGAAGACGGTCCTGGGGCATATGGCCCACACGCCGGCCGTGTGGCTGCTCCTCGCCGCCGCCGGAATGCTCTATGGCGCACTGCCCCGCGCGATGCCGGTCGTCTGGGCCGTCCTCGGCTACGGCGTCGTCGCGGGGTTCTTCGCCCCGATCCTCGACATCCCCGGCAGCGCAGTGGACGTCTCGCCGTTCGCGCACGTCGGCGAGTATCCGCGCGAAGACGTGAGCGGCGCGGCGGTCGGGGTCCTGGCCCTTCTGGCCGCCGTCCTCACGGTGCTCGCGCTGCGCGCCTTCGACCGCCGAGACCTCACGTCCAAGGCATGACGCCGCACCGTCCGCCCTGCCCGGGCGGACGGGTGCCGGGCGGTCACACCGGGATCGCCCGATGGGGGAGAGGCCCGCGCGGCAGGGGGCGACTCCTGCTCATTCCGGACGTTCCGCGACGTCGTCGCCCGAGCCCGCCACCGGGTCGGCCGTGTCCGGCGCGGGGCGGCGGTTCTTCTGCAGGCGTGCCCGGGCCCGACCGTGCCAGGCGGGCACTTCACGTTCGTCGTCGAAGCTGCGTGCGACGATGATGTCGGTGGAGGAGTGCGCGAGGATCGACAGCGCGATGGTGGCGCCGACGAGGTGGAAGATGTGGTCGCCGGCCGCGATCCCCGATTCCAGCACCAGCAGCCCGTAGACGACCGAGGCGAAGCCCTTGGGCCCGAACCACATCACCGCGGCCTGCTCCCGCATGGTCAGCCGCGACCGCAGGAACGACACCCAGATCGCGACCGGCCGGGCGACCACGAGCGCGAGGACGGCGAACGCCCAGCCCGTCCAGCCGACGTCGCCGAGGAACGCCGGGGACAGCAGCGCGCCGAACACCAGCAGCGCGGCGAGCTTGAGGAGTTCGGCGACCAGTTCGCCGAACTCCTCGAACGCCTCCCGGTGCTCGTGCCCGATGGTGGCGACGGTCACGCCGGCGGCGAATGCGGCCAGGAACAGGTTGCCGTGCGTGGCCTGCGCCGTCGCCAGCACCAGCAGGCCGATCGCCACGGCGTTCAGCGGCTCGTACTTGGGCGCGATCGCGAACCACCGGGTCCGCACCAGCATGATCGCGGCCCACGGGATCGCGACCCCGATGGCCAGCCCGCCGGCCAGTTCGCCCGCCAGCTCACCGAAGTGCAGGTCCTCCTCGCCCTGCGCGATCGCCAGGAAGATCACCACGAACGGCAGGACGAGCCCGTCGTTGACCCCCGACTCCACGTTCAGCAGGTGCCGCAGCCGCGGCGGCACCTTCTCGTTGCCGACCAGCGCGGCGGCGAACACCGGGTCGGTCGGGGTGAGAACCGCCGCGATGAGCAGCGACTCCACCCATCCCAGCCCCACGAGGTAGTGCGCGAAGAGCGCCGTGATCCCCAGGGTGAGGGGCAGGCCCCAGCCCAGAGCGCGTCCGGGCAGCCGCCAGGCGCTGCGCAGGTCCTGCCAGCCGGCGTGCATTCCGTCGGTGAAGAGCACGGCGAACAGCGCCAGCTCGGCCAGCCGGGAGACGATCTCGTCCCCGGGCTGAAGGAAGACCAGGCCGGTGGCGCCGTCGCCGAGCAGGAACCCGCCGACCAGGAACAGCGCCGCCGTGGACAGCACGGTCCGGTGCGCCAGGTTCGACACCAGCACCGCGAGCAGCAGCATGGCGGCGAAGGCGAGCAGCAGATTCGTCATGTGAGTCTTTCCGGGGTCGGCGACAGCAGTGCCGACCAGACTTCCCGGCTCACCAGGTCACGACCCTAACGGGATCCGGCGCCACTCGTCACCGGCGTCCGGCGAAGCGCGCGTAGGTGACGACCACGGCGGCGTCGGCCGTGCCGCGGCCGCCGTCGGCGGCCCACCACCTCATCGCCGGTGACGCGCTGACCGCCTCGGCGAGGGCGGCACGGACCCCTGGCACGGGTCGCCGCGAGCTCGCCCTCGGTCCTCCGCCGGCGGCTCGCCGAAGATCTCGTCGGCGAGTTCGGGATCGTAGAAGACCGGCTGCCATGCGGGCAATGCGTGGGGCATTGGCCGGCCAGAGGCCTGTGCCGGAGGTCTATCGCCTGTAACTGCCGGTCAAAGGCGACCTTGTGCCGGGGAACCGGCGCTCTAGGGCGTGTCGCGGGGCTGTTTCTGGTTGGTGCGGTCCTTTTGGAGTTGGGCGTTGATGCGTTGGGCTTCGGCGAGTTGGTCTTCCAGGATGATGATGCGGCAGGCGGCTTCCAGTGGTGTGCCCTGGTCGATCAGGTCGCGGGCGCGTTGTGCCAAGCGCAGTTGGTAGCGCGAGTAGCGGCGGTGCCCGCCGGGTGAGCGCTGCGGAACGATCAGGCGGGCGGTGTCCAGGCTGCGCAGGAATGCCGGGGTGACGTCCAGCATCTCTGCGGCGCGGCCCATGCTGTAGGCCGGGTAGTCCTCGTCGTCGAGCTTGCCCTCGAGCCCGCCGGATTCCACCGGGGTCTGCGCGAGATACCGATCTGGCTGGTCGCCGGCCTGAGCCGGCTGGGATGCTTTCACTAAACCTTCCGTACTGCCTTGTGGTGGGCAGTGACGACGACAGGGGCCCCGGCGCCATACTGCGGCGCCGGGGCCCAGAGGTACAACACCATCTACCGGCCCTGACGGGCCGGTCCTCCGCGTCGGCCGCCCGGATGGGGGCGGGGATGCGGGGATCGCGTATGCGTGACCGTAGACCACCGTCCAATCTGTGGAGCTGCGGTACCCGCGCGGCGTGACTGGAGCCTGCGACGGGCGATCCCGATGGCGTCGAACCCTCCTTTCCTCGACATCACTACCGGTACTGCGTGTTCTTACTGCGTTGTGCTGTGCACTGCCCCCGGCGGCCCGTTGGCCGCCGGGCCGACCGGCTGCCGGGCCCCTTCCACTGCGCTGGCCCCGGCACGCCCGGCCGGTGTCTTCCGTGTCTTCCGGCAGTTCGTCCTCTGCCGGTCCTCATGGACTCGTCTCTCTTCGATGACAGGAACACTACCCGCTTCCCGGTTGAAAAACTACCTTGGCCGCTACAGAGTTTCGTAGATCACACTGCCGGTTCTCTGCGTCGGCGGCGAGTGCTCCGGCCGCGCAGGCAACCGCGCTGCTTCACCGTGCCGGGAACTCCGATCGTCCCCGGGAGGTACAGGGCTGCGGGTGGGCCGGCGGGAGGAGCCGGCGCCGGCCGGCCCGTCGGTCGCCGCTGAACCGGGCCGCTGTGTTTTCACAGGACAGTACGCAAGTGCCCAACTTTCGCGCCGAAGACTGGCACACAGTACGTAGCGGAAGCGGTCCGGCTCGCGGCAGAATTACCTTGATGCCGAGATACTTGGCGCCGTCCGCTCGTCCACGTCCGGACTGGCGGGCAGGCGCCCCCGGCAACCCGGCGCGATGGCCCGTACTGCGCGCTCACATCGCTGATGTGCGGGAGATAGGTGGTTGTCATGATCGTTGGAATCCTCAAGGAGGACGCGCCCGGCGAGCGGCGGGTGGCGGTGACGCCGGACACCGTTACTCGACTGCAGAAGCTCGGGTACGAGGTGATCGTCGAGTCCGGCGCCGGAGCCGGCGCGGGCTTCCCCGACGACCGGTACGAGGCCGCGGGTGCCGCCATCGGCGACGCGGAGGCCGCGGACGTGGTGCTGGGGGTCGCCCCGCCCTCACCCGGGCGACTGGACGCCCTGCGACCGGGCGCCACGCTGATCGGCCTGCTGAGCCCCCGGTTCAGACCGGACCTGGTGGAGGACCTCGCCGAGCGTCCCATCACGGCACTGTCCCTGGACGCGGTGCCGCGGATCTCCCGGGCGCAGTCGTTCGACGTGCTCTCCTCGATGGCCAATATCGCCGGGTACCGGGCGGTGATCGAGGCCGCGCACGAGTTCGGGCGGTTCTTCACGGGTCAGGTGACCGCGGCGGGCAAGGTGCCGCCGGCGAAGGTGCTGGTCGCGGGGGCCGGTGTCGCCGGGCTCGCGGCGATCGGCGCGGCCGGCAGCCTGGGCGCGATCGTCCGGGCCACCGACCCGCGGCCGGAGGTCGCCGACCAGGTGCGCTCGCTCGGCGGCGACTACCTCGCCGTCGCCGAGCCCGAGCCGGACGACGCTCCGGGCACCGGCTACGCCAAGGAGATGTCGGACGACTACAACGTCCGCGCCGCCGCGCTGTACGCCGAGCAGTGCCGTGACGTCGACATCGTCGTCACCACCGCGCTCATCCCCGGGAAGCCCGCGCCGAAGCTGATCACCGCAGAGATGGTGGCGGCGATGCGGCCGGGTTCGGTGATCGTCGACATGGCCGCGGCCAACGGCGGCAACGTCGAGGGGACGGTGCCCGGCGAGCGGGTGGTCACCGGGAACGGCGTGATCATCCTCGGCTACACCGACCTGGCCGGACGGCTGCCCGCGCAGGCGTCCCAGATGTACGGCACCAACCTGGTCAACCTGATACAGCTGATGACCCCGCAGCGGGACGGCGAACTCGTCCTGGACTTCGACGACGTCGTGCAGCGCTCGATGACCGTCGTCCGCGAGGGGGAGCTCACCTGGCCGCCGCCCCCGGTGGCGGTGTCGGCGGCACCGGCGGCCGTCCAACCGGTGCGGTCCGAGGCCGGGGCGGACGAGCCGGCCCGCAGTACGAGACCGGTGCCGCGCCGGCTCGGAGCCGCCATCGCGGCCGCCGGGGTGTTCGGCCTGATCGCGGTCTCGCCGGCGGTGCTGCAGGTGCATCTGACCGTGTTCGCGCTGGCCATCGTGATCGGCTACTACGTGATCGGGAACGTGCACCACGCACTGCACACCCCGCTGATGTCGGTGACCAACGCGATCTCCGGGATCATCGTGGTCGGAGCACTGGTGCAGATCGGCACGGGAAGCGCTGCGATCACCGTCCTCTCACTCGCGGCGATCCTGCTCGCGAGCATCAACGTCTTCGGCGGATTCGCGGTCACCCGCCGCATGCTCGCCATGTTCATCAGGAGCTAGGAAATGACGGTCGCAACCGCGGCGACCGCGGCGTACATCGTCGCGGCGCTGCTCTTCATCCGCGCGCTGGCCGGGCTCTCACGGCACGAATCCGCGCGCCTGGGCAACACCTACGGCATGCTCGGCATGGCCGTGGCGCTCGTCGCCACCATCGCCCTCACCATCGACGACGGCATCGGCCTCCCCGCATTCGGACTGCTCGTGGCCGCGGTCGCGGTCGGCGCGCTGATCGGACTGCAGCGGGCCAGGTCGGTGGAGATGACCGCGATGCCCGAGCTCATCGCGCTACTGCACAGCTTCGTCGGGCTGGCCGCGGTCCTAGTCGGCTGGAGCGGCTACCTGCACGTCGAGCACCACCCGGAGGGGACGGAGGCGGCGGCGCTCGCCCGCGAGGGCATGCTCGGCATCCACAGCGCCGAGGTCTTCATCGGCGTCCTCGTCGGCGGCGTCACCTTCACCGGCTCGGTCGTGGCCTACGGCAAGCTGTCGGGCAGGTTGAAGTCCGCGCCGCTGATGCTGCCGGGCAAGAACCTGCTCAACGTCGCGGCGCTCGTCGTGTTCGCCGTGCTCACCGCCGCCTTCGTCGTCGAGCCCCGGCCGTGGCAGCTCGTCGCGGTCACCGCGGTGGCGCTGCTGCTCGGCTGGCATCTGGTCGCGTCCATCGGCGGCGGCGACATGCCGGTGGTGGTGTCCATGCTGAACAGCTACTCCGGCTGGGCGGCCGCCGCGTCCGGGTTCCTGCTCGGCAACGACCTCCTGATCATCGTGGGCGCGCTGGTGGGCTCCTCCGGCGCCTACCTGTCGGCCATCATGTGCAAGGCGATGAACCGCTCGTTCCTGTCGGTCATCGCCGGCGGATTCGGCCTCGAGGCGCCCGCCGCGTCCGGTGCCGAGCACGGACGGCACCGGGAGATCAGCGCCGCGGAGGCCGCCGAAGCGCTCACCGCGGCCTCCTCGGTGATCATCGTGCCCGGCTACGGCATGGCCGTCGCGCAGGCCCAGGTCCCCGTCGCCGCGCTGACCGCGCGGCTGCGCGACCTCGGCGCCCAGGTCAGATTCGGCATCCACCCGGTCGCCGGCCGCCTTCCCGGCCACATGAACGTGCTGCTCGCCGAGGCCAAGGTGCCCTACGACCTGGTGCTGGAGATGGACGAGATCAACGACGACTTCGGCTCCACCGACGTGGTCCTGGTGATCGGCGCCAACGACATCGTCAACCCGGCCGCCGAAGAGGACCCGGCGAGCCCCATCGCCGGCATGCCCGTCCTCGAGGTCTGGAACGCCCGGCGGGTCATCGTGTTCAAACGCTCCATGGCCACGGGATACGCCGGCGTCCAGAACCCGCTCTTCTTCCGCGACAACACCCGCATGCTCTTCGGCGACGCAAAGGAGCAGGTCGACGGCATCCTCCGTGCCCTCGAACACCTCACCCCCGTCGCCTGACCCGAGACCGCCACACGACCCTGAACTTCATACAGGACACCCCACCGGTCGGCACCTGGAAACCTCAGCGAACGAACTGACGCCGAGTCGGCGGGCAAGCCCTCTGCTCGGCCGGCTGCTCAGCCAGTGGCGAGGGGCGTCTTGGTGAGGCGGATGGTGCCGTCCTCGCCGGGGCGGGGGGCCGGCCGGTATCCCTCGCTCTGGTAGAGCGCGATGTTGTTCCGGCTGCCCGCTCCCGTGGACAGCACGATGTGGCGGCAGGCCGGGTCGGCGGCGGCCTCCGCCTCACGGAGCAGCCAGCGTCCCAGGCCGCGCCCGCGCAGATCGGGGACGACGCCGAGCCGTCCCACGTGCCATTCGGCGTCGTCGCGGCGGGTGCGCACCATGCCGAGGAGCCGGCCGTCGCGCCATAGCCCGATCGCGTGCCAGTCCGCGAGCCAGTCGCGTACCTGCTCCACGGACTCGTGCAGCGCGGGGACGGTCAGGGGGTCGTTGGCGAGGGCCTCCTCCACCCAGCAGCACCGTTGCAGGACGGTCACCTCGGGGGCGTCGTCCGGCGTCAATCGCCGCAGGTAGGATCCCGGTTCGGGGCCGGCCGGCGAGGTGGGCCGCGCCCGCTCCCGCATCGACCGGAGCGCGTGCGCGACCCGGACCAGTTCGTCCAGGACGGCGATCGCGGCCTCGCCGGCAGCGGCGGCGGGGCGCACTTGCCCGTCGCGCACGACGTCGGCGATGCGCAGCGCGACCGTGGATCCCAGCGGTACCAGGCGCAGCGTGGTCACCACTTGTTTGGCGTGCTGCACGGCCCTCGTGCCCGCCGAGGTGTTGCCGTAGCTGATGAAACCGACCGGTTTCCACGCCCACTCGCCGGAGAGGTAGTCCAGCGCGTTCTTCAAGGACGCCGGCATCCCGTAGTTGTACTCCGGCGTCACGACGATGAGGCCGTCCACGGCGTCCACGATCGCGCTCCACCTGCGCGTGTGCTCGTGGCGGTACACGCCCGCGGACGGATGCTCCTCCTCGTCGAGGAACGGGAGGTCGAGGTCGGCGAGGGCCAGCGGCACCAGTTCGGCGCCGAGTTCGGCGGCGCGGGGCGTGATCGTCCGGGTCAGCCATGCTCCCACCGCGGGGCCGAGGGCGCCGGGGCGGGTGCTGCACACCAGTACGAGGATGCGAGCCCGTTTCGTTGACATGTAAACGAAACTAGCGGATAGGTTGTTTACATGTCAATGAAACCCTCGCATGAGCCCGTGCGCTGGCTGACCGCAGACGAGGAACGGGCGTGGCGGGCCTTCCGCCGCATGGTGATCGCCGTCCAGACCGGCACCGCGCGCGACCTGGCCCGCGCCGGCCTCTCCGAGCCCGACTACGAGGTGCTCAGCACGCTGTCGGAACGGCCGGACCACGCCGGCACCCTGCACGGCCAGGCCGCGAAGATGGGCTGGTCGCGCAGCCGCCTGTCCCGGCACGCCTCCCGCATGGAGGCGCGCGGCCTCATCAGCCGCGTGCCCGACCCGGCCGACGGAAGGGGCTGCCTCCTCGTCCTCACCGAACGCGGCCTGGACACCCTGATGGACGCCGCCCCCGCACACGTGGAATCGGTGCGCCACCATTTCATCGATCTTCTGACCCCGGACGACCTCGCCGCCCTGGAGCACATCGCCGCCAAGGTGAAGGCCCCAGACGGACCGCACCGGCCACCCAAGTCCTGACCGCGCCAAGGGCGACAAGTCACTCGTCCAGTTCGCGTACCTGGGAGTCAGCCGCTCCTGTCTGCGGAACTGTGGCCGTGGACTCTGTGCGGGACGACCTGGCTATGCCGCTGGACCCGCGCGGCGCGGGTGCGGGCGGGCGCTGTCGTCCTCGTCATAGTCGAGCTCGTTGATCACCTGGACGACGCCGTAGACGGAGGCCGTGAGGCGTTCGGCGATCGGGATGAGGCTCGCGAGCGGCACGCGGCCCCGCAGGGTCACCACACCCTCGCGCACGCTGACCTCCACCTCTGCGGGGTCGAGCCAGAGACTCTGGATGACGATCTCGTGGGTCACCTCGCTGTGGATCTGCGCGTCCGTTCTCAAGAAGACGCTCAGCAGGTCGGCGCGGCTGACGATGCCCACGAGCCGGCCATCGGGGTCCACGACCGGGAGCCGCTTGAAGCCGTGGCGGCATATGGATCGGGCCGCTTCGGTGACCGTGGTGCCCGCAGTCGTGGTGACGGCGGGTGAACTCATGGCCTTCCCGGCAGTGCGGGCTTCGGCTCGTTCCAGCATGAGGAGATCAGCTTCGGTGACCACGCCGATGACGCGCCTCTCCGCGTCCACAACGGGGGCTCCGCTGATCCCGTGGTCGGCGAGAGTTGCGATGACCTCCTTGATGGAGGCGTCGGACGCTACCGTCACGACGTCGGATGTCATGACCGTTTCCACTGTCGGGCGCTTCATCCGGCTTGGCCCTTCTTCCAAGATCTACCCTTCGTGATCGAGCCTGATCGGACCGTACTACCCGTACCAGAGGATGGAGGTCCCGAAACCCCCGACGAAAGTCCTGCCGATAGCGGCGAAAGCGGGCTTGGAGGGGAACCGGGCGCTGGACAGTGGGGGTGAAGATCAGCAGGCGGGAACGATCGCGACCGGGCACTGCGCGTGATGCAGGACCCCGTGGCTGACGGAACCGAGTTGGGGCGAGCTCCAGCGCCAGTCGTGGGCACCGACCACGAGCAACCGGGCCGTGCGCGAGGCCTTGGACAAAGCGGCCACTGGGTGTTCCAAGACGATGTCGACGACTACGTCGACTTCGCGGTGGCGACGTCGAAGTGGCCGGCAGGCGGCCATGACCTCCTTCCTCAACTCCGCCTCGATCTGCTCGGCATCGGCGTAACCGGCCGCGATGAAGGTCGCGAGCGTCTGCCACGCGTGGACAACACGGAGTCGGGCATGGTGGGACTCGGCGGCGTCGAAGGCGTAGTCGAGGATCGCGCCGACGTCGCGCACCGGGTCGACGCCCACGAGGATGTCACCGTCGTCGAAGGCGCCCTCGCGCACGATCACCACCGGGATGGTGGACCGCTCGGCCATGCGCAGGCTCGTGGAGCCCAGCGCCAACCCGGCGAAACCGCCCTGGCCGCGACTTCCCAGTACGAGCTCGAACGCCTCCTCCGACTGCGCGCTCAGAGCCCTCCAAGGCTCCCCGCTCGCCAGAGTGGTCGTCGTTGCAAGGCCCGGCCACCGCTCCTGGACGTGTTCGACGGCGGCCCCCAAGAGCATTCTGCCTGCACGGGCCATGGACGCGGCGGCCTCGTCTCGTGCGACGGGCGCTTTCTCGTACGGCCGGCCTCCAACGGTGTGGACGATCTTCAGCGGACGTTCCCGCAAGGTGGCTTCGGCGGCGGCCCAGTCGAGGGCGCGTGCCGACCCATCGGACCCATCGGTGCCGGCGACGATCGGTGCGGACAACGGGATCCCCCATTTCAATCTTCGTGGCGACCGGCAAGCCTGAGCCGCGAGATCCGCACACTCTTCGCCGCTCGGCTGATCTTCCTTCCCCGTTGGCCCGCAGCGTCGTCGGCGCGTCCGCTACCGGTGTTGCGAAGGAACGATCACCGCCCGCCCGGTGAGCTCTCCATTCTGCATCTGCCGGTAGGCGTCCATGGCCTCTTCCAGCGGGAACTGGACGATGTCGGGTCGCAGCAGCCCGCGCGCGGCCAGATTGAGGACCTCGACGAGTTCGGGCCTGGTGCCCCAGTAGGTCGTCTGGAGGGATACCTCGTAGGGAACGGAGAAGAAGGACAGCGGCAGGGTGCCCCCACCGAGGCCGACGATGGTCACGTCCCCGAGCGTCCGGGCGGCGGCCGCCGCCATGGCGAGGGTCGCGTCCGCGCCGACAAAGTCCAGAACCACGTCCGCGCCGTGCTCACCGGTCGAGTCGCGGATGCTCGCGGCCGTGCCGTCGTTGGACGGGAGGGCCAGGTCGGCGCCGTTCTTCAGCGCGAGATCGAGGGCTTCGGTGCGCGTGTCAACGGCGATGACCGTCGCGGCGGTGGTGGCCTTGAGGATCTGGATGGCCAGGTGCCCCAGCCCGCCGGTGCCGATCACGACGGCGGTCGCGCCGGGCGGCAGTTTCGGCCAGGAACGGCGGATGGCGTGGTAAGGCGTGAGGCCGGCGTCGGTGAGCGGCGCCGCGCTCGCCGGGTCCAGTCCGTCGGGCAGCGGGACGAGGAGGCGGGCGTCGGGAACGAGCATGTACTCGGACATGCCGCCATCGAGGCCGAGGCCGCCACCGCCGGACGGCACGGGGGCGTTCGCCGGGTCCTCGCAGTAGTTCTCCGCGCCGAGGCGGCAGCGCGCGCACGTCCCACAGCCCCACGGTCCGTAGACCGCGACGGGCTGCCCGACCTGGAGCCCGGACACGCCGTCACCGAGTGCCACCACCCACCCGGCGTTCTCATGCCCCAGGGTGAACGGAGGTCCCCAGGGGAGCAGCCCGCCCTCGAACTCGTGCATCAGGTGCAGGTCGGAGTGGCATGCCCCTGCGCCGCCGACCCGGATGACGACCTGCCCGGGGCCGGGCTCGGGATCCGGGACGTCGATCAACACTGGATCGGACTTCCATTCCCGCAGTCGCAATGCTCGCATCGTCCTTCTCCTTCCCCTCGCTTACCAGCGAATACTTCGCACACCGTGTGCGCAACGGACGAAGGTCCCATCCGGACCCCGGGATGAGTCGGAGTGCACGTGCCCCCTTACTCGGCCCGCATGCCGGACTGCGGGGTAAAGGAGGCCGGCCGACGACGCCGCGATGGTGATCTAAGCGCCGTCAGAGGCGGGCGGCGACGTGGTCGGCGAGGTCGGCGAGACGGCACGTGTAGCCCCACTCGTTGTCATACCAGCCGAACACCTTCACCAGATCGCCGCTGGACTGGGTGAGGGGGGCGTCGAAGACGCAGGAGGCCGGGTCGCCGATCACGTCGCGGGACACGATCGGGTGCGTGTTGTACCGGATGATTCCGGCGAGCGGGCCGTCGGCGGCCCGTTCGAAGGCCGCGTTGATCTCGTCGGCGGTCGCCGGGCGGTCGAGCAGGCAGGCGAGATCGACCAGGGATCCGTCCTCGACGGGCACGCGCAGGGCCATGCCGTCGAACCGTCCATGCAACTCGGGGATCACCGCGCCCACGGAGCGGGCGGCGCCCGTGCTGGTGGGGATCATGTTCACGGCAGCGGACCGCGCGCGGTGCAGGTCTTTGTGCGGTGAGTCGAGAAGGTTCTGGTCGTTGGTGTAGCCGTGGATGGTGGTCATGTAGCCCTTGGCCACCCCGAACGTGTCGTGCAGCACTTTGGCCATGGGGGCGACGCAGTTGGTCGTGCAGGACGCGTTGGAGATGACGGTGTGCCGCTCCGGGTCGTAGACGTGCTCGTTGACCCCCATCACGAGCGTGGCATCGGCGTCCTTGCCGGGGGCGGAGAGGATGACCTTGCGGGCGCCGGACTTCAGGTGCGCGGCGGCGTCCTCGCGCCGCCGGAACCGGCCGGTGGACTCGATCACGATCTCGGCACCGGCCGCGCCCCAGTCGAGGTCGGCGGGATCGCGGTGGGCGGTGACCGGGATGCGGTGGCCGTCGACGATCAGCGCCGCGTCGTCGTGCTCGACCGTCCGGCCGAGCCGGCCATAGGTGGAGTCGTACATCAGCAGATGCGCGAGCGTGGCGGTGTCGGTGACGTCGTTGATGGCGGCGACCTCACGACCGCGCTCCAGCGCCAGACGCAGGTAATTGCGTCCGATGCGCCCGAAGCCATTGATTCCTACCGGGGCGGGCATCTCGTCTCCCAAGGGTTGGCCGGTGCCGGCTCAAGGACTCTCCCCGGCCGGCATGGTTCCGCGACCCCTCCAGGCTCGGTGGAACCGAGTGGGCGACGCCAGGGACCTTCGTCGCGGTGTGCGTCCGCGGAGCGGCCCGGGAGAAGAGACCTTCGGCCCTGGACGCGCCCTAAGGCGCGCCGCGATGGTGAGCGATGACCATCGTGCAGGGCGCATGGTGGACCAGGTGCTGGCTGACCGAGCCCAGCACCAGACCGCGGACTCCGCCGGCGCCGCGCGATCCGACGACCAGCATCCTCGCGTCCCGGGCGGCCTCCAGCAGTACGTCGCGGGGTTTGCCGGGACTCGTTCCCACCCGGCATCGCACCGATGGGTGGTCGGCACCGAGCCTGTCGATCTCCAGGTCGAGTCCGGGTCCCGCCGGGTCGTCGTCACAGCCCGTGCCCGGTAGAAGGGCGCGCAGGACGACGAGCGGGGCGTTGTGCAGTTCGGCTTCCGCATAGGCGATCTCGAGCGCCCGCCGTGCCAGATCGGAACCGTCGAACCCGGCCACGATGGGCGTTCCCGGCCGATGCGCGAGGGGAGGTCGTGCGATCACGACGGGGCACAGGGCGTGCGCGGCGACACCGGCGCTCACCGAGCCCAGTACGCGGCCGATGGCGCCGTGCCCGCGTGAACCGACGACGAGCAGGTCCGCCTGCGAGCTCGCGTGCCTCAGCTCGGTCACCGGGAACCCTCGCAGGAGCAAGGGGTGCACGGGGATCCCGTGTTCCCAGCGGCGGGCCATGGCGACGGCGTCACCAATGATGCGGCTCTCCCCGCTGCGGAACAGGCCGGCGGTCAGGTCGTCGATGCCCGCGTCCCATGGCGGACTCCAAACGCCGCAGACGGTGACGGCGCAGTGCCGCAGCCGTGCCTCGGCGAGCGCCCATCCCAGCGCGAAGCGTGCGTCATCGGAGTCGTCATAGCCGACGAGCAGGCCGGGCTCTCTCCAAGGCCTGGTGTCATGGTCAGCTCTCATCGTGCGGCCGCCGTTCCTGCCGGGTCGGATGCCCTTCCAGGACCCAATGTCTCCGCTGCCGGCCCCTCCCTCCACCCCCGTTGGTCCGGCCGGACCGGGGACCAACGTCCCCAAAGGACGGGATGACCTAGGTCCCGGAGGGAAAGGGACCTATCTCCCTACAGTTCGACGGCCATGGCGACGACGGTCGCAGTAGGTGGTGCCCGGTCGTCACCGCATGGCCGGGGCGCTAGACCCGTGGAGGCCGATATGAACGGTCGTGAGATCCCGGTCCGGGTGGACGGTCGGCTGGATGAGCCGCTGTCGCGATGGCTGTGGCTGCTGAAGTGGCTGCTGCTGATTCCGCACTACATCGTGCTGTTCTTCCTCGGGATCGCGTTCGCGGTGCTGACCGTGGTCGCGTTCTTCGCGATCCTGTTCACAGGCCGCTATCCCCGGTCGGTCTTCGAGTTCAATCTCGGTGTTCTGCGCTGGGTGTGGCGGGTGGCCTTCTACGGGTACGGCGCGCTGGCGACCGACCAGTACCCGCCCTTCACGTTGAAGGACGTCCCCGACTATCCGGCCCGCCTGGACATCGACTACCCGGAGCGGTTGTCGCGGGGGCTGGTGCTGGTGAAGTGGTGGCTGCTGGCGATCCCGCACTACCTCGTCATCGCCCTGTTCACCGGCGGAGGCATCGGCTTCGGCTCAGACGATGGCAGCCGGAACGTCCCCGGCCTGGTCGGGGTGCTGGTCCTGATCGCGGCCGTCGCGCTGCTGTTCACCACGCGTTACCTGCGCGGTGTCTTCGGCTTCGTCATGGGCATGAACCGCTGGACGCTGCGGGTGGCCGCCTACGCCTTTCTGATGACCGACCGGTACCCGCCGTTCCGGCTCGACATGGGCGGAGCGGAGCCGGCGACGCACACCGAGATGGCCGGGCAGGGACGCTAGCGCCCGTGTCCCGGGACGTTGGCCACTGCCGGTGCCGTGCCGGCGGGTTCGACTCTGGAGTTCCAGCCGAATCGATGGAGGAGGCGCATCATGCGAGCGCTGGTGTACCACGGCCCTGGGAACAAGGCGTGGGAGGAAGTGCCCAAGCCGCGGATCGTCGAGGACGGCGACGCGATCGTGCGCGTCGACGCGGTGACCATCTGCGGGACGGATCTGCACATTCTCAAGGGCGATGTCCCGGCGGTGACCGACGGGCGGATCCTGGGGCATGAGGCGGTCGGGACGGTCGAGGCGGTCGGCGCGGGTGTGCGGACGGTCAAGCCGGGCGATCAGGTGCTGGTGTCGTGCATCACCGCCTGCGGAACCTGCCGGTTCTGCCGGGAGGGCCGCTACGGGCTGTGCGTGGGCGGTGGCGGGTGGATCCTCGGGCACAAGATCGACGGGACGCAGGCGGAGTACGTGCGGGTGCCGTTCGCCGACACCTCGGTCCATCCGCTCCCGGGCGGGGTGCCCGCCCAGGATGTGCTGATGCTGGCCGACATCCTGCCGACGGGGTACGAGGTCGGTGTCCTCAACGGCGCCGTGCGCCCGGGGGATGTGGTCGCGGTCGTGGGCGCCGGCCCGATCGGGCTGTCGGCGATCATGGGAGCGCGGCTGTTCAGCCCCAGCCGGGTCATCGCGATCGACCTGGCCGACAGCCGCCTGGAGGCGGCCAAGCGGTTCGGCGCCGATGTGACGGTCAACAACTCCCGGCAGGATCCGCTCGCGGCCGTCGGTGAGCTCACCGGCGGGCTGGGCGCGGACGTGGCGATCGAGGCCGTCGGCGTGCCCGCGACCTTCGAGGCGGCGGTGGCGCTGGCCCGGCCGGGCGGGCGGATCGCCAACATCGGTGTGCACGGCGGCCCGGCCACCCTGCACCTGGAAGAGCAGTGGATCCGCGGTATCACGATCACCACGGGGCTGGTGGACACCTACTCCACGCCCACCCTGCTGCGGCTGGTCGCCGGCGGTCAGCTCGACGCCGGACGGTTCATCACCCACCACTTCCCGATGGAGGAGTTCATCAAGGCCTACGACGTCTTCGGCGACGCCGCCGACACCGGCGCGCTCAAGGTCGTCCTGACCCGCTGATTCAACGATGGGACCTGCGGTCATCCCCGTGGTGGCCGCAGTTCCCCGCCTCCGCCCCGGGACGACGGCGGCTGCCGGGGTGGGAGCGGGTGCAAGGGCAGCCCTTGAAGGTGTGAAAGGAGGCGTTGATCATGTCCAATCCGATCGTCGTCGGCGCCGACGGCTCGGCCCCGTCCGAGCACGCGGTGGCCTGGGCGGCCGACGAGGCGGCCCGGTACAAGAGCGACCTGAGAATCGTCCACGCCATCGAGAAATGGCCGTTCGACGTGCCGCTGACCCTCGCGCCCGGGGAGGCGGGCTCGCTGTCCCGCACGGGCGGCGAGGTGCTCGCGGGTGCCGAGCGCATCGCCCACGCCCGCCGGCCCGAGGTGCAGGTGGGCGTCGAACTGGCGTCCGGACGGACCGTCCAGGTGCTGGCCGAGCACTCCAGGGAGTCGTTCGAGCTGGTGGTGGGGCACCGCGGCCTCGGCGGCTTCGCCGGGCTCCTGCTGGGGTCGGTCGGGCTCGGAGTCGTCCGCAACGCCGTGTCCCCGGTGGTGCTCGTACGCGGCGAACCGGCGGCGGGGCGGGGCGAGATCGCCGTGGGCATCGGCCTCGGAGACGATTCCGCGGCCCTGGAGTACGCCTTCCGGGCCGCCGCGGCGCGCAACGCCAGGCTCCGGATCGTGCACGCCTGGCCGTTCCCCGAAGCGCTGGACGAGCCCGGCGCGGGAGCCGACCTGCGGCGCATCGAGGAGCGGGCGCGGTGGCGCGTCATCGAGGCGCACGCCCCGATGCGCAAGCTCCACCCGGGTGTGGACGTCGTCGAGGACATCGTCCAGGACAATCCCGCCGCCGCCCTCGTCACCGCGTCCCGCGACGTCGACCTCGTGATCGCCGGCACGCACCCGCGCACGGGCCTGCCGGTGGCGCGCAGCCACGCGGTGACGCACGCGCTCATCCACCACGCGCACTGCCCGGTCGCAGTGGTCTCCTGTCCCACCGGGGTGTGAGGCCGACGTGCCGATGGCTCCGGCCTGTGCTCCGGCCTGAACCGGGCGCGAACGAGAACGGAGGGCATCGAACCGAGTTCTCGATGCGATGCCCTCCGCCCGCCGGTCTCACTTCTCGACGGTGATCCGCTTGGCCTCGGCCTTGGCGGCCTTGGGCATCGGCACCCGGACGGTGAGGATGCCCTTGTCGTAGGACGCCTTGATGGCGTCGATCTCGGTGGCGGCCGGGAGGGTGAAGGACCTGGTGAAGGAGCCGTAGTGGAACTCCGACCGGTGGCCCTCCTTCTTCTCCTCGTGGCGCTCGGCGTGGATGCGCAGGACACCTCCGGTGACGGTGATCTCGACGTCCTTGTCGGGGTCGATGCCCGGCAGCTCGGCGCGGATGACGTGGTCGCCCTCGTCGATGTAGTTCTCGACCCGCATGGCCTGGCCGGTCCCGGTGCGGAACACGGTGAACGGCGACTCGATCCAGTCGAACAGTTCGGGGAAGATGCCGCGCGTTTCGCGCCGCTCCAGTGCGCTCATGATGCCTCCCTCGGCTCGGATCTGAGCGGCACCCACGGGTGAGGGGCGTGGTCGGCATCCGGATGCTTGCGCTCCTCATCGGTGGCATGCACCTTCATGTTTCCGCCGGACGCGGATCGCCCCCACGGCCATGAGTCACCCGCGGCCGGGACCAAAGTCATCTCGGGTCGTGCCCCAGCGGGGTCAGGCGGCGGGTGGTGCCGTCCTGCCGTACTGGAGCGAGCTCTCCCACGATGCGCCCGGGGGGATCTGGACGTCCTCGTCCGCGTAGCGGATGCGGATGGGGGAGGCGGCGCCGGGCCGGAGTGCCACGCGGACCAGGTCCTGCCGGCAGGTCAGGTCGATGCCCCAGTGGCCCCGGTAGCGGAGGCCGAGGCGGAGTTCGCTGATCGCCGAGGGCAGCCGCGGCTCCAGGTGCAGGGTGCCGCCGCGGGTGGTGATCCCGGCGTGGCAGCGCTGGACGAGGTCGACGGTCCCGGCCATGGCGCCCAGGTGGACGCCTTCGGGGGTGGTGCCGTGCTGGGCGTCGGTGATGTCGCTGAACAACGATTCCAGGAAGATCCGCCAGGCCTCGTCCCCGTCGGTGTGGGCGACGATCCAGGCGTGGACCAGTGAGCTGAGCGTGGAGCCGTCGCAGGTGCGCGGCAGGTAGTAGTCGATGGTCTTGGCGGCGAGGCCGGGGCCGTGCCCGTAGCCGAGCCGGCGCAGGATGTCGTCGAGTTCGCTGGGGGACAGGACGTAGAAGAGCATCAGCACGTCGGCCTGTTTGGACGCCTTGTAGCGGTTGGTGGAGTCGCCCTCGGCTTCCAGGATGCGGTCCAGCCTGCGGATGTCGCCGTACCGCTCCCGGTAGCCGGCCCAGTCGAGCTCCTCCAGGTCGGCGTAGCCGTCGAACTGGCTGATCACGCCGTCGTGGAACGGAACGTACATCTTGTGTGCGACGTCCTCGAAGCGGGTGATCTCCTCGCGGGTGAGGGCGAGGCGCTCTCGCAGTTCCACGCGGCGGTCTTCGGGCAGCAGGGCGAGCGCGTCGAGCGCCCGGCGCAGCACCCAGACGGTGAGGACGTTGGTGTAGGCGTTGTCGTCCAGGCCGGGCTCGTCGCGTCCGGGGTGGGCGTCGTGGTATTCGTCGGGGCCCATGACGCCGCGGATCCGGTACCGGTCGGTGGAGCGGTCGTAGACGGCCAGGTCGGCGAAGAACCGGGCGATCTCCAGCATGGTCTCGGTGCCGTATTCGGCGAGGAACTCGGCGTCCCCTGTCGCCTCGTAGTAGCGCCACACGTTGTGGGCGATGGTCAGCCCGACATGGCGCTGCAGGTGGGAGTGGTCGGGCAGCCACCGGCCCGAGCGCGGGTTGAGGTGGATGCGCTGGGTCTCCTCGCCTCCGTCGGCCGCGCTCTGCCACGGGTACATCGCGCCGCGGTGGCCCGCCCCGGCCGCCGCGCGGCGCGCCGCGGGCAGGCGCCGCCACCGGTACATCAGCAGCGCGCGGGCGATCCCGGGGAACCGCATGGTCAGGAACGGCAGGATGAACAGTTCGTCCCAGAAGACGTGGCCGCGGTAGGCCTCGCCGTGCAGGCCGCGGGCGGGGACGCCGACGTCGAGGTCGACGATGTGCTCCGACACCGTCTGCAGCAGATGGAAGATGTGCAGGTTGAGAACGCGCTGCACGTCGACGTGGTCGACGCTCAGCTGGCAGCGCCGCCACAGCCGGGACCACGCCAGCGTGTGCCTTTCCAGCAGGGCGTCGAAGTCACCGGCGTCGGCGGCCGCGGACAGGGCCGCCCGGCCGTGCTCTTCGATGGCGCGGTCGCGGGAGGTGAACACGGCGGCGACCTTCTCGATCGTGACCGGCACACCCTCGCGGACGTGCATGGTGAGGTCCTGGCCCGTCCAGCCTTCTTCGGCGCGGTGGGCGCGTTCGACCGGAGCCGACGCCCGGGTGCGGGCCGCCACGGCGACACCGATCCTGGATGTGACGGTCGAAGCGCGCAGCAGGAGCAGTTCGGGGTCGCTCTGCGGGGTGCTCTCCTCGTGTGCCAGGTGCGCACCGGGCAGGTTCCGGTACCGCTCCACTCCGGAGTTGGTGACGCGTCCGTCCACCGCCGACTCGATCTGGATCGGGCCGCTCCAGTCCTCGGCCACGAGGGTGGTCTCCAGCGCGGCCAGGTGGGGATCGTCCATGGACACGATCCGGCGCTGGGCCACCCGTGTCGTCCGCCCCTGTGCGTCGCGCACCCGGACCAGGCGGGTCAGCACGCCGCGCCGCAGATCGAGTTCCTGCCGGTACGACAGCAGGCGCCCGTTCCGCTGGGCGCGGTCCGGGTCGAACCAGGCGCCGTCGGCGGCGCGGAAGGTCAGCGGCAGCCAGTTCGGCATGTTGACCAGGTCGGCGTTGTCGGTGTGCCGCCCGTCCATCTCCGCCGGCAGCCGGTCGTAGCAGCCCGCGATGTAGGTCCCCGGATAGTGGACGCCGTCGGCGGACGTCTCGGCGGCGGCGCCCCGGGTGGCGACGTAGCCGTTGCCCAAGGTGCACAGGGCTTCCCGCAGCCCCTCGGCTTCAGGGGCGTAGTCGTCATAGGACAGGATCCACCGCTCCATGGTGACCTCTCGCAGTTTCCAGGGCCGTCCGCAGGGCATTCCCGGCACCGTCACGTTCTCACCGGCCGTCCCCTCCCGGGCAGTGCCGGACGACCTGCCCGCCCCGGGACGTTGGGCCCCTCCGAGGTGTGTGCGGCCTGCCAAGACTGGAACTGCGTCCATGGCCTGAGAAAGGGGGCGGGCGGATGACCGCGCTGACACGGACCCAGCGGCCGAACATCCTGTTCGGCTATGACGGGACCGAGGAGAACGAGCCCGCGCTGTCCTGGGCGGCCGAGGAGTCCCGGCTCCGTGAACTCGACCTGATCGTGTGCCACTGCTGGCATTGGCCCTATCCACCGGGATACGCGGACGCCGGTGTCGAGGCGACCGTCCAGCGAGCCGGTGAGAACCTGCTGCGCGAAGGCGCCCGGCGAGCCCGCGACCTGGGAGCGGGAGGCAAAGTCTCCACGCTGCTCAGACGCGAACCCGTCACCGAGACACTCGTCCACGAGTCCGACGACGCGGAGCTGATCGTCGTCGGCTCCCACGAGCGGTACCAGCTGCTCGACGGGTCCACCGCGGTGCAACTGCCGGCGCGGACGCGGCGCCCGGTGATCGCCGTCCGCGGCGCCGGCGGACGGCGCGGGCTCATCGTGGCCGGCGTCGACGGATCAGCCGGTGCGGACGCGGCTCTGGGCTTCGCGATCGAGGAGGCCGCCCTCCGCGGCTCCGACCTGCGCGTGGTCTACGGGGCCTGGGAACCCGGGGCCGTCCCCGAGGCCGACCTGCCCCTGTTCACCGACAAGAGCAAGCTCTTCGAGACGCGCGCCGCCATGCTGGACAAGGCCGTCCAGCCTTGGAGGCAGCGCTACCCGACGGTCGCCGTGCGGGTATCACTGCTCTTGGAGCGTCCTCGCGAGGCCCTGCTGGCGGCGGCCGCGGAAGCCGATCTGCTGGTGGTGGGCGATCGCGGCACCGGAAGCCTGGATCCGCTGCTGCTGGGCGCGACGAGCTCGACCATGCTGCACCACGCTCCGTGCGCGGTGGCGATCGTCCCGCAGCCGCGGCAAGTCACCTGACAACGCGGTCCGTCCCCCACGACCCGGCGATTCGCAGGCCGGGGTCGCCTCAGCGCCTCACTCGCGCCGCCTCCCGGGGCGGGCCGAGTCGGCCTTGAGCTTGGCGGCGAGGGCGGCGGCCTGGGTGCGGCGGCTCATGCCGAGCTTGGCGAAGATGTTGGAGATGTAGTTCTTGACGGTCTTCTCGGCCAGGAAGAGGCGCTCGCCGATCTGCCGGTTGGTCAGCCCTTCGCCGATGAGGTCGAAGATGTGGCGCTCCTGCTCGGTCAGGCCCTTGAGCGGGTCCTGCTTGTCCTGGCGGTCGCGCAGCCGCTGCAGCATGCGGGCGGTGGAGCGGGGGTCGAGCAGGGACTGGCCGGTGGCGACGGTGCGGACGGCGCCGACCAGGTCCGAGCCGTGGATCTGCTTGAGGACGTATCCGGCGGCGCCGGCCATGACGGCCTCGAACAGGGCGTCCTCGTCGTCGAAGGAGGTCAGCATCAGGCAGGCCAGGTCGGGCATCTGGGAGCGGAGTTCGCGGCAGACGCCGACCCCGTCGCCGTCGGGCAGCCGGACGTCCAGTACCGCCACGTCGGGGCGGGCGGCGGGGATGCGGGCCAGCGCGTGCTCGGCGGTGCCGGCCTCCCCGACGATCTCGATGTCGTCCTCGGCCGACAGCAGTGCGGCCACCCCGCGGCGGACGACCTCGTGGTCGTCCAGCAGGAACACCCGGATGGACCCGGTGGCTTCAGGGCTCGGGCTGGTCATCCCATCATTCCCATCTCGCTGGTGCTTTGTTGGACATTACCCGGTCGGCAGGAGGGTCGCGAGGGCGAAGATTTGCGCGGTCGCCTGGGTTCCCGGCCGACTGGGCGCAGGGGGCCGTCGTCGCAACAGACCTTCGTCCCTGCAGGTCGCCCGGCATACGGGGCATGAATGGGAACAGCAGGCCTGGGAGGGAGTGACCAATGCAATACGGCAATGCGGTAGATCCGTCCGAACAAGTATCGGCGGATGTCAGAGCGGCCATCGAGGACGCGGTGTGGGCCCCCTCGGTGCACAACACGCAGCCGTGGCGCTTCGGGGTGCGGGGGGCCCGGATCAGCCTGAGCGCGGATATCGACCGCCGTCTCGATGTCGCGGACCCGGACGGCCGCGAGATGCTGATCAGCTGCGGTGCGGCGCTGTACACCCTGAGGAGTTCGCTGCGTGCGCTCGGGTACGAGCCGCGTGTGCGGCTGCTGCCCGATCCCGATCGGCCGCATCTTCTGGCGGATGTCCATCTGGAGCCGGGGGAGCGGCCGGATCAGCGGGATTTGGGCGAGCATGCGCAGGTGCGGCGGCGTCGTACCCATCGGGGCGGGTTCGGTTCCGATCCGGTGCCCGCCGGGGTTCTGTCGGCCATGCGGCATGACGCCGAGCGTGAGGGGGCTCGGCTGGTCGAGGCGGTGGACGTTCATGTCAAGGGGGCGTTGGCGGCTCTGACCGAGGCGGCCGAGCATGTGCAGGAGCGCACGCCGGCCTATGCGGCGGAGATCGCCCGTTGGGCGCCCTCGCCCCGGACCTCCCGGGCGGACGGTGTCCAGGAGGCCGCCTACCCGCGGCAGGTCCCGCAGACCAGGCCGCACTTCCCGGCCCGGGACTTCGCTCGCGGCCACGGCTGGGGCGCGCAGACCGCACAGGACGGGAAAACGGTGCAGGCCGGGTCGACGTTGCTGCTGGTCTCAGACGGCGATGGGCCCGCCGACTGGCTGCGCGCGGGGCAGGCGCTCCAGCGTGCGCTGCTGAGGGCCACAGAGGGCGGCCTGTCGGCGGCCTTCCACACCCAGGCCCTCGAAGTCCCCGAACTGCGCGTGTTCATCCGCGACCGGTTCTGCGGCGGTTCGTACCCGCAGATGTTGCTGAGACTCGGCATCGCCGCCGGTGAGGACCTCGGATCGGTTCGCCGCCCTGTCGAAGAGGTCATGATCGAAGAACCCTGACCGGGTGAGCGGGCCCCATGGGTCGCGGAGCTGACATCGCGGGAGGCATTGGGAATACTGGGCCTATGGCGGGCGAGTCTCAGGCGGGCGGAGATCGGGCGAGGCTGGTTCTCCCGCAGCTGCAACTCGATGATCTGCTGACCGAGTTGCAGTCGCGGCTGGAGGCGGCGCGGGCGACGCGTGACCGGGTGCATGCGTTGCTGGAGGCCGTGGTCTCGATCGGCAGCGAGCTGGATCTGGAGTCGGTGCTGCGGCGGATCACCGAGGCGGCGACGACTCTGGTGGACGCCCGCTACGGCGCCCTGGGCGTGATCGCTGAGGAGGGGGAGCGGCTCGTCCAGTTCATCACGGTGGGGGTGGGAGAGGACGAGATCGAGGCGATCGGGCACTGGCCGCACGGGCGCGGCATCCTGGGTCTGCTGATCCGTGAGCCGCGCGGGATCCGGCTCGCGGATCTGGGCGGGCATCCCGATTCGGTGGGGTTCCCGGCGAACCATCCGCCGATGCGCAGGTTCCTGGGGGTGCCGATCCGGGTGCGGGACGAGGTGTTCGGGAACCTGTACCTGACCGAGAAGGCCGGCGGCGGGGAGTTCGAGGACGACGACGAGGTCGTGGTGACCGCCCTGGCCACGGCCGCGGGCGTCGCCATCGAGAACGCGCGCCTCTACCAGGAGACGCGGCGCCGGGAGCGGTGGCTGCAGGCGTCCACGGAGATCTCCACGGCGCTGCTGTCGGGTACTGATCCGCACGAGGTGACCGCGCTGGTGGCGCAGCGCGCCGGTGAGATCACCGATGCCGGGCTTGCGGCGGTGGCGCTGCTGGAGGAGGGCGGCGCGGAGTTCGTGGTGGAGGCCGCGCACGGCGAGGGCGCCGAACGGCTCGCCGGGTTGCGGGTGCCGCGGGACCACCCGGTGGCCGGGGCGGTGTTCCACGAGGGGGTCGCGCAGCGGCTGCCGGATGGGGGCGAGGCGGCCCGGAAGGCGGAGGTGCCGCCGCGGGTGCCGGTGGGGCCGCTGCTGGTGGTGCCGCTGGGGCTCGGGTCGTCGGCGCTGGGGGTGCTGTCGGTGGTCAATCCGCCGGGCGGGCCGGTGTTCTCGGAGGCGTCGCAGCGGCTGCTGGAGGCGTTCGCGGGGCAGGCGGCGGTGGCGCTGGAGCTGGCCCACCGGCGCCGTGACACCGAGCGGCTGGCGCTGCTGGAGGACCGCGACCGGATCGCCAAGGATCTGCACGACACGGTCATCCAGCGGTTGTTCGCCACGGCGATGACGTTGATGGCGGCGATCAAGATCACGCAGAAGCGGGAGGTCGCGGTCCGGATCCAGCGGGCGGTGGACGATCTGGACGACACCATGCGCCAGATCCGTTCGACGATTTTCGCGTTGCAGGCGCCGGCCGATACCGAGTCGCTGCGCAGCCGTGTGCATGCTCTGGTCGACGACGCGGCCGAGCAGTTGGGGTTCGCTCCGTCGGTGCGGCTGGACGGTCTGCTGGACACCGCGGTCGAGGACGATATCGGTGAGCATCTGCAGGCCGTCGTCCGCGAGGCCCTGTCCAACGTCGCCCGGCATGCCCGCGCGTCCCAGGTCATGGTGGCGATCGATGTGAACGACGATCTGCTGCTGCGCGTGGAGGACGACGGTGTCGGCATTCCCGGGGAGGGGCGCCGCAGCGGCCTGCGCAACATGGCCGAGAGGGCCGAGAAGCTGGGCGGCTCCTTCGCCGCCGGTCCCCGCCCGGACGGCGGCACGATCCTCACCTGGCGGGCACCGCTCAAGCAGGTCTGACCGCGGTCCGCGGCGGATCGACCCTCAGTCCCGGAAGCGCCGGTCGCGGGACGTTGGTCCCTGTGATCATGGACCGAACGGTCCTATGGCCGAGGTGCCGGGGGGAGTTGAGTGAGGAGTGCAGAAACCGGCGATGTGATGGAGGGTGAGACGGCGATGGCAGTCTCCGAGCACAAGACGCACACGGGACGCGGCACCCTGATCCGGGTGGTGGCTCCCAAGCCGCTGACCGAGACGCCCGCCGCCCGCTACATCTGGGCCGCGGCCCGGCTGGCGCTGGGCTGGATCTTCGCGTGGGCGTTCGTGGACAAGCTGTTCGGGCTGGGCCACGAGACTCCGGCGGGCAAGGGCTGGCTGGACGGCGGCAGCCCGACCGAGGGGTTCCTGGCGCACGCGCCCAAGGGCCCGTTCGCGGGGTTCTACAACGACCTGGCCGGGGCCGCGTGGGCGGACTGGCTGTTCATGATCGGGCTGGCCGGGGTCGGCGCGGCGCTGATCCTGGGCATCGGGATGCGGGTCGCGGCCGCCGGCGGCGCGGCGCTGCTGGTCCTGATGTGGACCGCGGTCCTGCCCCCGGAGAACAACCTGTTCATGGACGACCACATCGTCTACGCGCTCCTGATCGTCGGGCTGGCCCTGGTCAGCGCCGGCGACACCCTGGGCCTCGGCCGCTGGTGGGCAGGCACTGGCCTGGTCAAGCGGTTCCCCATCCTCAAGTAGCCGACCGCGCTCCCAGCAGGGCGTCCGCCTCGCGGCGGGCGCCCTGTTGCGCGCCGTCACCGCTTGGGAAGACCGCCAGAGCAGGGAAATCCTGCAAATCGAGGGAAGGCCCTTGTCCATGACGTCTGGTCTCCGTCGGAAGGACCAATGGCTCTTACCTGCGGAGCAGCGCACCGCCGAGGCTGGAGCCAAGGCGTAAAAGTCCGAGCTAGGGGGATGACGCGATGAGCGAGATGTTGGTCGTTCATCAGGACGATGACGCTTTCGCCGTGCTCGTCCGCGATCACGTGCTCCATGTGGACCAGCCGTACTCTGCCGGCGGGATGGACGGTGGGCTCACACCGGTCGAGCTCTTCGTCGCGTCGCTCGCGGCTTGCGCGGCGCACTCCGCGCGGAGGCACCTGGTACGGCACTGCCTTCCCGCGGAGGGGCTGGAGGTCACCGCTGACTTCGCCATGAACGGAGACGTTCCGGCCCGGGTGTCGCAGATCGTCCTGTGGCTGCGTCCCCGCATCCCGGTCCCGGATGAGGCCGTTGACGGCTTGCGCAGGGCCGTGGAGATGTGCGCGGTGCGCAACTCGATCTTCAATGCGCCGCGAATCGGCGTACACGTCGAAACTGCGAGCAAGGCCGCCTGACCCCGAGGCGGAGGTCCCGGTGAAAGGGGTCCTTCGGCTCTGTGGCGGTGGCCTGTCCGGCGGTGGGATGGGGTTCGGGCGAGTTGAGGAGGTATGTGATGAGCGATGTGGTGGTGGGCTATGACGGGTCCGGCGAGAGTGAGCTGGCTTTGCGGTGGGCGGTGGAGGAGGCGCTGTTGCGGCGGTTGCCGCTGACGGTGTGTCAC
>NZ_SMJW01000410.1 GCF_004348335.1 Actinomadura bangladeshensis
GCGCATTGCCTCAAAGAAATCCCCACCATCATCCCGAAGAACGATGGTCACGGGGCGGCCCGGCCAACTGACCGAGCCGATAAAGGCACTGGCTTTTAACACGCTGTTGAGTTCTCAAGAAACGGACACCCACCGCGCCGAACCCCGCTCCCGCAGGCCCCGGCTCCGGGGCAACCCTTCTACTCTATCCGATCCGTCCCGTTTGTCCAACTGCGGGGCGGTTCGTCCTCGAACATCCCAATCGATGGAGGCAAGCTCCAGCGATGCGGTCTGCGGAGGATCCCCTTCGGGGCCGGCCGCCTCTTCGGCGTCCCGCTCCCCCGTGGGGCGAGTAGAACATTAGATCCACCCGCCAGGGGCGTCAAATCGGCCTTCGCGAGGCACGAAACCCCAGGTCACGTTATGTTTTCCGACCCAAGATGATGCCCACACAGCGCTGCTCGTAACCGCAATGTGACGTGTATCTACCGAAGCTTGCCCGTCACATGGCGACCGCCCGCCCGGTACGGGACCGGACGGGCGGTGGCGGGACGGCTCAGGACGCGGTCACCTCGACGCCGCCCACATTCCGCTTACCCCGCCTCAGGACGAGGAAGCGGCCGTGGAGGAGGTCGCCGGCCGCCGGTGCGGCGTCCTCCGACTCGACCTTGGCGTTGTTGAGGTAGGCGCCGCCCTGGGTGATGGCGCGGCGCGCCTCCGACTTGCTCTTGCACAGGCCGGACGCCGTCAGGAGCTCGACCACGGTCGGCAGGTCCCCAGGCTTCACCTCGGCGCGGGGCACCTCCGCAAGCGCCGCCTTCAGCGTCCGCTCGTCCAGCTCCTCCAGGGAGCCCTGCCCGAACAGGGCGCGGGAGGCGGCGACGACGCGGGCCGTCTCGTCCGCGCCGTGGACGAGCGTGGTCATCTCCTCGGCGAGCGCCCGCTGCGGGGCGCGCGCGGCCGGGCGGTCGACGCCCTCCTTCACCAGGTCCTCGATCTCCTCCCGGGGGCGGAAGCTGAAGAACTTCAGGAACTTCTCGACGTCCCGGTCGTCGGCGTTGATCCAGAACTGGTAGAACGCGTACGGCGAGGTCAGCTCGGGGTCGAGCCAGTACGTCTCCCCACCGGCGGTCTTGCCGAACTTCGACCCGTCCGCCTTGGTGAGGAGCGGCGTGGTCAGCGCGTGCGCGCTGCCGCCCTCGACGCGGCGGATGAGGTCGACGCCCGCGGTGAGGTTGCCCCACTGGTCGCTGCCGCCCGTCTGCAGCCGGCAGCCGTGCCGCCGGTACAGCTCGAGGAAGTCCATCGACTGGAGCAGGACGTAGCTGAACTCGGTGTAGCTCATGCCCGTCGAGTCGAGCCGCGCCTTCACCGTCTCGCGGGCGAGCATCCGATTGACCGGGAAGTGCTTGCCGATATCGCGCAGGAACTCGATGGCGGACATCGGGCCCGTCCAGTCGAGGTTGCTGACCATGGTGGCGCCGGTCGGCCCCTCGTGGAAGTCGAGGAACTTCGACACCTGGCCGCGGACCCGCTCGACCCAGGCGGCGACGGTCTCCTCGGAGTTCAGGACGCGTTCGGTGCTCTTGCCGCTCGGGTCGCCGATCAGGCCGGTGGCGCCGCCCACGAGGCCGATGGGCCGATGGCCGGCGCTCTGGAAGCGCCGCAGCGTGAGGATCTGGATCAGGTTGCCGAGGTGCAGCGACGGCGCCGTCGGGTCGAAGCCGCAATAGAGCGTGACCGGTCCCGCGGCGAGCAGGGCCCGCAGTTCGTCCAGGTCGGTGGACTGCGCGATCAGGCCGCGCCACGCGAGATCGTCCAGGATGTCGGTCACGGTCTCCCTCGTCTCCGGCTTGCTTTCCGTACGCGCACCAGCTTGCACCGGCGCGCTCATGTCACGCCAACGATATTCAACGGCCGCCGTCGCGGTAGCGGGCCGGGACGAAGAGTTCGTGTCCCGAGTCGAACGTCACCCGGACGCCGTCCCTCTCCCACTTCACCGTCTCGATCCTGAGCTGCACGCCGGTGTTCAGCCGCAGGTACTCGAATCGGCCGTAGGACAGCTCCGGGTCGTCGCCGACGTAGACGCAATGCCCCCGGTACCGTCCGAACACCCCGTGCCCGCGGGTGCCGCCCGCGGCGCCGCGTCAGTCACCGGCGGGGAGCTTCCGGCGCTGCTTCGGGACGTGCGGGCGGTACGGGGAGACCGTCGGGTCGCCGTCGATCCAGAACCGCCATGGGACCTCCTTGGCGCCGCTCACGCCGGTCCGCGGGCCGCTGCGGATCAGCGCGGGGTCGACCGGCTTGCCTTCGAGGACGGCCATCTCCCCGCCGGGCGTGCACACGTCCAGGCCGTTCTGCTCGCGGGCGATGCCGAGGGCCTGGCAGAGCCGGGCGGGCCCGCGCGCCAGGTCGCGGACGGACGAGCGCGGCCGCCGCGCGCGGGCGAGGTCCTCGCCCTCGATGATCTCGCCCGCGCGGAGCAGCACCGCCATGGACGTCCCCTCCGGCGCGCACACCAGGTTCATGCAGAAGTGCATGCCGTAGGTGAAGTACACGTAGACGTGGCCCGGCGGCCCGAACATGACCGCGTTGCGCTGGGTCCGCCCCCGGTAGGCGTGGGAGGCGGGGTCCAGGGGCCCCGCGTACGCCTCCACCTCGGTCAGCCGCGCGGCGACCTCGCCTTCCGGCGTGCGGTGCGCGATGACGTGGCCGAGGAGCGAGGGCGCGGCCTCCTCCACCGGGCGGTCGAAGAAATCCCGTGGCAGCAACGCTCCGTCCATCGCCTCACCATCGTCGAAGGGGTCGGTCGGGCCAGCCTATGCCCGCCCGCGGCACCGGGCCCGCGCCGAGGTCAGGAGTCCGAGCCGGACGCCCAGGCGGCATGCTCGTTGACCAGGGCGCGCAGCGCGTCGAGCTGCTCGCGGACGCGTTCCGGCGCCGTCCCCCCGTAGGCCTTGCGGGACGCCAGGGCGCCCTGGACGTTCAGCACCTCGCGGACGTCCGGCGTCAGGTGCGGCGACACCTTGGCGAGCTCCTCGTCGGTGAGCTCGTCGAAGTCCTTGTCGTTGACCTGGCACCAGACGACGAGGTGGCCGACGACCTCGTGCGCGTCGCGGAACGCCGTGCCGCGCCGGACGAGCAGCTCGGCGAGGTCGGTGGCGAGGGCGAAGCCGTCGGGGGCGAGGGCCTCCAGCCGCTCGGTGTTGATCCGCATCGTCGCGATGAGCCCGGACATGGCGGGCAGGACGAGCAGCAGCGTCTCGACGGCGTCGAACGCGCCCTCCTTGTCCTCCTGCAGGTCGCGGTTGTAGGTGAGCGGCAGGCCCTTGAGCGTGGTGAGCAGGCCGACGAGGTGGCCGATCAGCCGGCCCGCCTTGCCGCGCGCCAGCTCGGCGACGTCGGGGTTCTTCTTCTGCGGCATGATCGACGACCCGGTGGCGTAGGTGTCGTCCATCTCGATCCAGCGGAACTCCTGCGACGCCCAGAGGCAGATCTCCTCGCCGAGGCGCGACAGGTGGACGCCGATCAGCGCGGCGGCGAAGAGGAACTCGGCGACGAAGTCGCGGTCGGCGACGGCGTCCATGGAGTTCGGCGCGGCCGCGTCGAAGCCGAGTTCGGCGGCGGTGGCCTGCGGGTCCAGCGGCAGGGACGAGCCGGCGAGCGCGCCGGAGCCGAGCGGGGAGACCGCGGCGCGCTTGTCCCAGTCGCGCAGCCGCGCGATGTCGCGGGTCAGCGGCTGGACGTGCGCGAGGAGCTGGTGGGAGAACAGCACCGGCTGGGCGTGCTGCAGGTGCGTCATGCCGGGCGCGGCGACGCCGAGGTTGTGCTCGGCCTGCGCGATCAGCGCGGTCTCCAGCTCGACCAGCCGGGAGGCGATCTGCCGGGCGTGGTCGCGCAGGTAGAGGCGCAGGTCGGTGGCGACCTGGTCGTTGCGGCTGCGGCCGGCGCGCAGTTTGCCGCCGAGGGCGCCCAGGCGCTCCAGCAGGCCCCGCTCCAGGGCGGTGTGGACGTCCTCGTCGGCGACGGTGGGCCGGAACTCGCCGGACTTGCACGCCTCTTCGAGGTCGTCCAGGGCACCGATCATGCGCTCGAGCTCGTCGTCGGTGAGCAGCCCCGCCCGGTTGAGGACGCGGGCATGTGCGCGCGAGCCCATCAGGTCGTAGGGGGCGAGCCGCCAGTCGAACTGGACGCTCACCGAGAGCCGCGCGAGCGCGTCCGACGGGCCGCCTTCGAACCGGCCGCCCCACAGCCGCGTCGGTGCCTTCGTCACGAAAATTCCTCTTCTTCCCACCGCTGATTCGTATGTCGTCTCCGCGCCGGTCCACGGCGTGCGGGGACGCCCGTCGAGAGCGTCCCCGCGCGTGGTGGCGCGTCCGCCACAGGGTACGGCGAACACCGTCCTCCAGCCCCCGCCCCCCGCCAAACAGACGACGAGCTTCGCTCGGAGCACCGTCCTCCAGCCCCTGTCTC
>NZ_SMJW01000411.1 GCF_004348335.1 Actinomadura bangladeshensis
GAGACCACCCCCTGCTCCCCACGTACTTCGGAATGAAGAAGCGCTCGGGACCCTCCGCCACAAGCGCCTCCTGCACACCGGGACCGGCCTTGAACGTCATCGAGAGCCCGTCCTCGCTCGTCATGACGAACAACTTGTCCCGAACCCGAAAGGAGGGCGCCGTATGCCCCCCGAACGGCTTCTCCAGCACCTCCGGCAGCGACAAGCAGATCTCCCGAATCCTCACGAGCACGTCCAAGCCGGCCACCTGCGCCACCCCTCCCGAAACCCAGCAAGCCCGCCAATCGTAAGCAGGCCCTAGGACAGAAGGCAGGTGGCGTCGGGAAGTGGAAGTCACGGCCGGAGGGAGGGATGGGCGCGGCCTTGGGAAGCGGTAGGCCGCGTCCATCCCTTGCCGGTCAGGGGCTATGGAGAGTCTTGGGTCAGGGGGAGCGGGGCGAACGTGTGGGTGCTCCAGAGGGCGCGGGAGTGGCTGTTCGGGTACGGCGTGGTGGTGGGGGTGGTGTCCAGGACGTGGGTCAGGCGCTGTGAGGTGTCGAACGGGGGCCAGCCGGGGGCGGCGGTTTTGGCGAAGGTCGTCCAGCCTGTGCGGATGGTCGCCGAGAGGGCTGCGGCCTCGGTCGTGTCGCTGATCAGGAAGTCGGCGATGCCGCCGGTGAGGTTGCCCCAGACGAGCGGGACGTCCAGGGCGTGGCAGGCGCCCAGGGGGCCGCCCTGCCATGCGAGTTCGTACAGGTGGACGCGTCCGCCGGCGGCGGCGTGCGCTTCGGCGAGGTGCAGGGTCGGCATGCGGAACAGCCAGTCGGAGAGGACGAGTTCGTAGAGGGTCTCCGGTGAGGCGTCCGGGAAGGCGGCGGGGTAGGCCGCGGGGTCCGGGGCGAAGATCTGCAGGGCGGTGGCGGCCTGATGGTCGGTGAGGCGGCCCTGCATCGCGGTGAACAGGCGGTACTCGTCGCGGTTGTGGCCGAGGACCAAGGGGACGTCGCGCGCGGCGCCGGCCTTGACCGCTTCCCAAGGTGTTCGCGGCAGCACATCGCCGTCGACGACCGGGGAGAACGGGGTGACGGTGTGGGCGACCCGGCCCCATCGGGGATGGTCCGCCATGGTGGCGATCACCTGGTCGACGACCCGCATCAGATGGGTCGGAGTGAGTTCGGCGAGGTCCTCTCGGGGCGGGATGCTCTGGCCTCGGCCGTCTTCCAGGGAGTTCGCGGCGGGTGCGGTGCGATCGCCTCGCAGGCTGGTGAGCGCCTCGGCGGCGATGACGGCGCCGATGTCGTCCGCGAGCGGCCGGGAAAAGAAGGTGCCCGGGACGCTCTGCATGATCGCCCGGTGGAACAGGCCCTCGGCGCTCGGCATCGCGAGGAGCGCGGCGATCGAACCCGCCCCCGCGGACTCGCCGAAGACGGTGACGTTGCCGGGATCGCCGCCGAACGCCGCGATGTTGTCGTGCACCCAGGTGAGGGCCGCGACCTGGTCGAGCAGGCCGCGGTTCGCGGGGGCGCCCTCGATCTGCCCGAAGCCCTCCATGGCCACCCGGTAGTTGAACGTCACGATGACGACGCCGTCTCGGGACAGGGCGGTGCCGTCGTACTCCGGCGCGGACGCATGCCCGGTGATGTAGGCGCCGCCGTAGATCCACACCATGACGGGCAGGCCGGTGCCGCCCGGATCCGGAGTCCAGACGTTGCAGGTCAACCAGTCGTCACCGGTCGTCTCGGGGACGGCGAGACCGAGCCTGGACGACTGCGGAGGGGGAGGGCCGAACGTGGTCGCCGGGCGGACGCCGTCCCAGGGCTCGGGCGGCTCCGGCGCGGCGAAGCGCAGCGCGCCGACCGGCGGGCGCGCGAACGGGATGCCGCGGAAGACGGTGATTCCGTCGTCGCGCACGCCGCCCACGGCGCCGGACGCGGTGACGGCCTCGGCCACGTCCCTGGTCATGGACCACCTGTCTCTGGGAGGAGGGTCTTGTGATCCTTTCTGGTGGCGGGGGTCAGGGGGGCCGGTTCTTCCGCTCGACGGAAGGGCCACTGGCGGCCGGTGGCGCCACCGGTGAAGGTCGTGGGGACGATCGCGCCGGCTGCCGGTGAGAGCCGGACCGGGCCGCAGCGGGCGGGTGCGCCGGCTGGGCGCGGCCGCCGCGCGGGTGGGCGCGGGATCGTCCGGGCGCCGGTGCGAGGTCCGCCCGGCGGGGGGTTGGGAGTGCCGTTGCGGGGCGGCCGTTCGAGAAGGGTCGTGCCTGGTGGTTGACCGGATGTCGCCGGATGGAGGGCTTGTGGAGGTCGTCGTCGATGCAAGGACGGTCCTCGCCGACGATGTCGTCGGGCTGACGTTGCGTGCGGCGGACGGCGGTGACCTGCCGCCCTGGCGGCCCGGGGCGCACATCGACGTGCTGCTCGGTGACGACCTCGTCCGGCAGTACTCGCTGTGCGGTGATCCGGGCGACACCCGGACGTGGCGGATCGGCGTCCTCAAGGAGGGGCCGGGGTCCACGACCGTGCACGAGCGGGTCCGGCCGGGGGACCGGCTCACGGTCCGCGGGCCGCGCAACAACTTCGCGCTGGAGGACGCGCCCCGGTACGTGTTCCTCGCCGGCGGCATCGGCATCACGCCGATCCTGCCGATGGTGGCCGCGGCCGAGGCCGCCGGCGCCGAATGGCGGCTGCACTACGGCGGGCGGCGGCGCTCCGCCATGGCGTTCGTCGATGAACTGTCCCCCTACGGCGGGCGGGTCGAGATCCGGCCGCAGGACGAGTTCGGGCTGCTGGACCTTGACGGCATCCTGGCCGACGTCGCGCCGGACGCGCTCGTCTACTGCTGCGGTCCGGAGCCGATGCTCGCGGCGGCCGAGGAGCGGTGCGCCGCGCTGCGCACCGAGCGGTTCTCCCCGAAGCCGGTCACCGGGCCGGAGGAGGGGTTCGAGGTCGAGCTGTCGCTGAGCGGCCGCACCCTGCGGATCGAACCGGGCCACTCCATCCTGGAGACCGTGGAGAAGGCGGGCGTCAGCGTCCTGTCGTCCTGCCGCGAGGGGACGTGCGGGACGTGCGAGACCCCCGTCCTCGAAGGCGAGCCCGACCACCGGGACTCCGTGCTGACCGAGGCGGAGCGCGCGGACGGCGGATTCATGATGATCTGCGTGTCGCGCGCCCGCGGGCCCCGCCTCGTCCTCGAACTCTGAGCGGTCAGCCGGGGTGGAGGGCGCGGCGGAGGGCGCCGAACCGGTCGGCGTTCATGCGCTTCGTCACCGCCGCGTCCGGCACGAGGGTGGAGCCGTGGAACGTGCCCGGATAGTGGTGGATCTCGGCCGGGACGCCCGCCTGGACGAGCCGCTGCCCGTACGCCAGTCCCTCGTCGCGCAGCGGGTCGAACTCGCAGGTGGTGACGTAGGCGGGCGGCAGCCCGGACAGGTCCTCCGCGCGGGCGGGTGCCGCGTACGGGGACACTCCGGCGGTGCCGCGGACGCCTTCGCCGAGGTAGTAGTCCCAGCTCAGCTCGGCGTTGGGACGATGCCAGATCGGCGTGTCGGTGTAGGCGCGCATCGACGGGGTGTCGAGCCGGTCGTCCAGTTCCGGGATGCCGAGGAACTGGAAGCACAGGGCGGGGCCGCTGCGGTCGCGGGCCAGCAGCGCGACCGCCGCGGACAGCCCGCCGCCGGCGCTCTCGCCGCCGACCGCCAGCCGGTCCGGGTCGATGCCGAGGTCGCCGGCGTGCGCGGCGGTCCAGCACAGCGCGGCGTAGCAGTCCTCCAACCCGGCGGGGAAGGGGTGCTCGGGCGCCAGCCGGTACTCGACCGACACCACCACGGCGCCGACCTCGGCCGCGATGCTCGCCGCGTCGTCGTGGTAGAGGTCGACGCTGCCGAGGGCGAACCCGCCGCCGTGGATGAACACGAGTCCGGGGAGGACGCCGTCGTGCCCGGCCGGCCTGAAGATCCGGACCGGGACGCCGGGCTCGCCCGGAACCGTGACGTCGCGGGTCTCGATCGGGACCGGCGGCGTGTACGCGGGCCTGTTCCCGAACATCTCCGCCTCCTCCCGGCGGACCTTCTCGATATCGGCGATCGTGAGATGCGGGATCATCGGGATCCACGGGACGAGTTCCGGATCGTAGGCATAGGTCACCACGGGCTCCTCTCGCGCGGCCTGCGCCCCCAGTGTCCGGCGTCCGGGCCCGCCTGCCCAGCCGCCATCCGCCGGAGAAAACCGGCGCGAAGGCCGCCGACCGTCGGGTGCCGTACGCTGCCGTCATGAAGGGCCTGCTCCTGCGGCTTTCGGCGCTGGACGCCGATGCGGAGAATGCCGTCCGGGTGATCAGCTTCTTCGACGGACTGATCGCGGCGAAGGTCAGCCCGCAGACCCTCGTCCGGGAGACCGCCCGGCTCGCCGAGTGCCCCGCCGGCCTCACCGACCCCGCCACCGGCCAGACC
>NZ_SMJW01000412.1 GCF_004348335.1 Actinomadura bangladeshensis
GGCTCAGACGTAGGCGGGCAGCGGGCGGGCGGCCGGGGCGGACTGCACCTCCCGGAAGGCCAGGGCGAGACGCTCGGCGGCCGTCCGCAGCGTGTCCGGCGGCAGCACGTACGGCAGCCGGACGTAGTCCTCCAGGACGCCGTCCGCGCCGAACACCGGCCCGGCGACGACCCGGACGCCGAACCGCTCGGCGGTCTCGGCGAGCGCCGTCGCCACGGGCGCGCCGATCCGCGCCCACAGCGACATGCCGCCCGCGGGCGGCTTGAACTCCCAGCCGGGCAGCAGCTCGCGCAGCGCCCCGGCGAGCGCGTCCCGGCCGCGCAGCAGCGCGTCCGCGCGCTCGGTCCGGACCTCGTCGATCCGCAGCAGCAGCTCCCGCACGATCAGCTGGTCGAGCACCGGGCTGGCCATGTCGAACGGCTCGCGGGCCAGCACCAGCCTGCGGGCCAGCGGCGCGGTCGTGCGGACCCAGCCGATGCGCAGCCCGCCCCACAGCAGCTTGGACGCCGACCCGACGGTGATGACCCGGCCACCGCTGTCGTGCGCGGCGAGCGGCGCCTCGCGGGGCGCGCCGAGGTCGAGGGCGAGGTCGGCGAACGTCTCGTCGGCGACGAGGAACGCGTCGGCGCGGCGCGCGGCGTCGACGAGCGCGGCCCGGTCCTCGGCCCCCATCAGGTATCCGGTCGGGTTGTGGAAGTCGGGGATCGTGTACGCCATCCGCACCGCGGCCTGCCGCATGGCCCCGGCGATGAGCTCGACGTCCCAGCCCTCGTTCACCCCGACCGGGACGAGCCGGGCGCCGCGGCGGCGCAGCGCGCCGAGCGCGTGCGGGTAGGTGGGGCGCTCCACCATGACGGCGTCGCCCGCCTCGACCAGCAGCTGGGTCAGCAGCGTGAACGCGTGCTGCGCGCCGGTGGTGACGACGATCTGGTCGGCGCGGGTCGGGACGCCGCGCGCCGTGTAGCCGTCCGCGATGACCTGCCGCAGGCCCGCCAGCCCGGCGGGCTCGTAGCCGGGGCCCGAGCTGTAGCGGGGCAGCTCGTCGACGGCGGCGGCGACGGCCTCCCCGAAGATCGCGGGGGCGCCCGGGGTGGCGCAGCCGAGGTCGATGAAGGACCCGTCGTCGGGCGCCGGGTAGGCCTTGCCGAACCGCCCGCCCGCGGGCGTGGTGCGGCGCTCGTCGGCCGACATCCGCACCGGCGGCAGCGCCGTCCAGCTCCCCGCGCCCTGCCGGCTCTCGATGTAGCCCTCCTCGCGGAGCCGGTCGTAGGCGGTCGTCACCGTGGTGCGGCTGAGGCCGAGCGCGGCGGCGAGGTCCCGTTCGGCGGGCAGCCGGGTGCGCAGGGCGAGCCGTCCGTCCAGGACGAGGCCGCGCACCGACCGGGCCAGCGCCGCGTACACCGGGCGCTCCGCCGAGACGTCCCCCAGCAGCCGGGCGAGGTGCGGGCCGCTCACATAACGGGTGCTCATACAAGCCACTTTCGCATAATTGGCCCTACAAAGACCAGTCCACTTCGCGCCAGAGTGGTCCCGAAGATGGCCACTCAGGTTCGAGGAGCGGATAATGGCCTTGATGGCACGACGGCTCGTGCAGCTTTACGTTGGATTGGCCTTGTACGGGCTCGGGATCGCCCTCCAGGTGTCGTCCGGCCTCGGCAACGACCCGTGGGACGTGTTCCACCAGGGCCTGTCCCGCCGCTTCGGCCTGTCGATCGGCGCGTGGATCATCATCGCGGGCGCGGTCGTGATGCTCGCGTGGATCCCGCTGCGGCAGCGGCCCGGCATCGGGACGATCAGCAACGTGGTGCTCATCGGCGTGTTCGCGGACCTGTTCCTGTGGCTGCTGCCCGCCCCGGACGCGCTCGCGGCGCGCTGGGCGTACCTGCTCGTCGCGGTCCTCGTGGGCGGTGTCGCGACCGGCTGCTACATCGGCGCGGGCCTCGGCCCCGGCCCGCGCGACGGGCTGATGACCGGGATCGCCGCGCGGGGCCACTCGATCCGCGTGGTCCGGACCGGAATCGAGCTGACCGTGCTCGCCGCCGGCTGGCTGCTCGGCGGCACCGTCGGCATCGGGACGCTGCTGTACGCGCTGGCGATCGGCCCGCTGACGCACGTCTTCCTGCCGATGCTGACGATCAAGACGCCGGCCCCAGACCCCGCCACCGAACCGGAACCCGCTCACGCTTAGCACACGTCGACCTGCGGCGTGTTGTTGTTATGAGCCGCTCCATAACAACAACACGCCGCAGGTCAACGATCGGGTCGGCGGGTGAAGAGGCGGACGGCCTGCTCCGCGACCTCGGTCAGCAGCGGGACGGCGTCCGCCTTCAGCTCGTCCAGGGTGCGGGGGCCGTCGGCGAGGCTGAACGCGGCGGTGAGGCCGAGCGCGTGCAGCTCGTCCAGCGGCCCGCTGACGCCGCCGGCCAGGGCCAGGCACGGGACGCCGCGGTCCCGTGCGAGGGCGGCGACGGCGGAGACGACCTTGCCGCCCGCGCTCTGCCCGTCCACCCGGCCCTCCCCGGTGACCACCAGGTCGGCGCCGGCGAGCGCGGACGGGAGCCCGACGGCCTCGGCGACGAGCAGGGCCCCGGCGGACGGCTCGGCGCCGAGCAGCCCCACGAGGCCGCCGCAGGTGCCGCCGGCCGCGCCCGCACCGGGCAGGTCGTGCACGCGGACGCCGCCGCGCGCGGCGAGCACGTCGGCGAAGACGGTGAGGGCGGCGTCGAGCTCGGCGACCTGGCCCGGCGACGCGCCCTTCTGCGGGCCGAACACCGCGGCGGCGCCGTCCGGTCCGACGAGCGGGTTCGTGACGTCGCAGGCGACCCGGAACCGGGCCGCGCGGACCGCGTCCGGCACCGCCGAGTCGTCGATCGAGGCGAGCCGGGCGAGGGCACCGCCGCCCGCCGGCAGCTCCGCCCCGGCGGCGTCCAGGAAGCGGACGCCGAGCGCGCGCAGCAGCCCGGTGCCGCCGTCGGTGCCGGCGCTGCCGCCGATGCACACGAGCACGTCGCGGGCGCCGCGCCGGACCGCGTCCGCGATCAGCTCGCCGGTGCCGGTCGTCGCGGCGTTCATCGGGTCCGGCGGGACGTCCTCCACCAGCGGCAGCCCGGACGCGGCGGCCAGCTCCACCACCGCGGAGCCGCCGTCGCCGGACAGCGCGTAGCGGGCCGTGACCGGGCGCCCGAGCGGGTCGGCGGCGGCGACCTCGACCGCGTCGCCGCCGCGGGCGCGCAGGAAGCAGTCGAGGGTCCCCTCGCCGCCGTCCGCCATCGGCACCGCGGCCACCTCGGCGCCCGGCACGGCCCGGCGGACGCCCGCCTCCACGGCGGCGCACACCTCCGCCGCCGACAGGCTGCCCTTGAACGAGTCGGGCGCGACGACCACCCGCATCAGCACCACCTCTGGAGGACGACCCCCAGGCCCCCGAGGTGCACCGAGCGATGATCCTCGCTCCGCCGGCGCTCCGCCGCGATCATCGCTCAGTGCTCGGCGGCGAGCGTCGCGAGCACGGAGGAGAACTCCTCCGGCAGGACCATCGTGTCGCCCTCGTAGCGGGTCTCCAGGTAGGTCAGCTCACCGGCGCGCCACCAGTACAGGTGCGGGCTGAGGGAGCCGGGGCCCTCCTCGTAGGCGCGGTGGGCCTGCGCCTGCAGCTCGGTCGCCGCCGCCACGGCCGCGCGGTACCGGGCCCTCGGGTGCCCCTCGGCGATGCGGAGCGGGTGCGCGACGATCAGGCTCCGGTTGGGCGCGATGACGAGCGCCCCGTACGGGCCGATCGGCAGGTACTCCTCCAGCCACGCCAGATGCGTGACGGCGTAGAACGTCCAGCCGTGCAGGACCGAGACGCGGACGCCGCCGAGGTCCTGCTCGTCGAGCTGCAGGGGCCCGTCGGCGCGGACGTTGGCGCGGCCGAGCATGAACAGCGCGTCGCCGGAGACCGGCCAGCCGTTCATCTCCTCGGTCGTGACGGTCCGCACGGTGGTGGGCGTGTCCACGACGACGGCCTCGATCAGGCCGGGCGCGAACGGCCGGGCGGCGAGGACGCCGTTGTCGGCCTCGGCCGGGTAGATGCGGGTGCGCAGCAGGTGCTGGGCGAGGTCGAAGTCGCTGAGGTCGAGCGGCTCCTCGATCGCGGTGACGATCGTGGTGACGTGGTCGGAGACCAGCGCGGGCCAGTCGTCGCGCGGCACCAGCCGGGCGAGCTGCCGCAGGTCGCGCAGGCTGACGTGCAGCCGGTTCGCGCCCTCCAGCAGCATCACCTCGCCGGGCGCGCGGGTGCAGCGGTAGCCGAGGCTCTCGGCGACCAGTACGAGCAGCGAGTCGAGGGTCCCGTCGTCCCAGGGTTCGGGACGGGCATGGCGGCCGCTCATCGCGCACCTCCCGAGGGCGCTTCGAGGGTGAGCGCGCCGGGTTCCGGCAC
>NZ_SMJW01000413.1 GCF_004348335.1 Actinomadura bangladeshensis
TCCCCGCCCCCGCCTGACCCGGGCCCACCGCCCGCGGCGGCGATCGTGTTTCGCGGCGCCGTCCGGGGAAGGTGTGCGGGGCATGCTCAATCCACGTCGCCGGGAAGGTCATGTCCGTATCTCGAGCCGTCCGCTGGGCCCTGCCCGTCGCGCTGCTGCTGGCCTGGCTGGCCATCGGCGGGGCGCTCGGCCCGTACGCGGGGAAACTCGGCGACGTCGCCACCAACGAGCAGTCGTCGTTCCTGCCGCAGAGCGCCGAATCGACGCGCGTCCTCGAACAGGAGGCGGCCTTCGAGACGAACCAGACGATCCCGGCCATCGTGGTGTGGACGGCGCGGGGCGGTGACATCTCGGCCGAGCAGCGCGCGGCGGCGCAGCGCGCACTCGCCTCGCTGCAGGGCGTCCCGTATGTGACGGGGCCGGCGTCCCCCGTCATCCCGTCGCAGGACGGGACGGCGATGACCGGAGTGGTGCAGGTCAGGTCCGATGTCGGCGAGCACAGCACCGCGACGGTGGACCGCATCCGCCGGACCGCCGGCCAGGTGCCCGGGACCGGCGCCTTCGTCGCCGGCCCGGCCGCCACCCAGGCCGACCTCGCCGACGCCTTCTCCGGCATCGACACCCTGCTCATCGGGGTGGCCGTCGCCGTGGTCCTGCTGATCCTGCTGCTGGTCTACCGGAGCCTGCTGCTCCCGTTCGTGATCATCTTCGGTTCGGTGTTCGCGCTGGGGCTGGCCAGCGCGATCGTCTACTACCTGGCGAAACGCGGGACGGTCACGGTGGACGGCCAGGTGCAGGGCATCCTGTCCATCCTCGTCATCGGCGCCTGCACCGACTACGCGCTGCTGCTGTCGGCCCGGTTCCGCGAGGAACTCGCCGGCGGGGGCTCGCGGGGCACGGCGCTGTGGGCCGCGTGGCGCCGGTCCGCCGGCGCCATCGCCGCCAGCGGCGGCACCGTGGCGATGGGACTGATCGCCCTCCTGCTCAGCGACCTGTCCAACAACCGCGCGCTCGGGCCGGTCGGGGCGATCGGCATCGCCTGCGCGCTGCTGAGCGCGCTGACCTTCCTGCCCGCCGTCCTCGTCCTGCTGGGACGGTCGGTCTACTGGCCCGCCCGTCCGCACCCGGACCGCGCCGGGGCGTCCAGGCACCGGATCTGGGAGCGGATCGCGGGCCTGCTGGACCGCCACCCGCGCCGCTTCTGGGCGGGCTCCCTCATCGTGCTGATCGCCTGCGCCGCGTTCATGCCCACGCTCCGCACCGAGGGGGTGCCGCTGAGCGAGACGTTCGTCGGGGAGGCCCCGTCGGTGACGGCACAGAACGTCCTCAACGCGCACTTCCCGGGTGGTTCGGGCAATCCCGCGGTCGTGCTCGCCAACGCGCCGGCGCTGCCGCAGGTCGTGAACGTCGCGAGCCGCACCCGAGGTGTGGCGGACGCGCGACCCCGCACGCAGGCCGGCGCGCCGCTGGTCGTCGACGGACGTGCCCTGGTGGACGTCACCCTGAAGGCCGCCGCCGACACCGAGGAGGCCCGGCTGACCGTCGACCGCCTCCGCACCGGCCTGCACGCGATCCCGGGCGCCGACGCGCTGGTCGGCGGCTACACGGCCCAGCAGGCAGACACCCTGGCCGCCGCCCGGCACGACCGCAACATCATCATCCCGGTCGTGCTCGGCATCATCGTGGTGATCCTGGTGATGCTGCTCCGCTCGCTGGCGATGCCGCTGCTCCTCGTCGCCACCGTCGGACTCAACTACCTGGCGACCCTCGGCGTCGCCGCGCTGGTCTTCCAGCACCTGCTCGACTTCACCGCCACCGACCCGTCGGTGCCCTTGTACGGGTTCGTGTTCCTCGTCGCCCTCGGCGTCGACTACAACATCTTCCTGATGACCCGCGCCCGCGAGGAGTCGCTGCGGCACGGCCCGCGCGACGGCGTCCTGCGCGGCCTCATCGCGACCGGCGGCGTCATCACCTCGGCGGGCGTGGTCCTCGCCGCGACCTTCGCCGCACTGGTCGTCATCCCGCTGGCGTTCCTGGTCCAGATCGCCTTCATCGTGGCGTTCGGCGTCCTGATGGACACCCTGCTCGTACGCTCCGTCCTAGTCCCCGCCCTGGTCAGAGACGCCGGCCCTCGCGCCTGGTGGCCCGGCGTCCTCTCCCGCTGAAGCTCAATCGACGCCCGCGCTGTCGCTGCGCCGCTCCAGCATCACGACGTCCCGCCAGCGCCCGTGATGGCGCCCGAGCCGGACGCGCGTCCCCACGGTGCGGAACCCGGCCGCATGGTGCAGTCGCAGGCTCGCGGTGTTCTCGGGGAAGATGCCGGTCTGGATCGTCCAGATCCCACCCGCCTCGGTAGAGGTAATGAACGCCCTCAACAGAGCCGCACCGACACCCCGCCCACGCGCCTCCGCCGACACATAGACACTGTGCTCGACGACCCCGGCATAACAACAACGCTCCGACACCGCCGAGGCGGCAATCCACCCGAGCACTTCCCCACCGCCACCAGTGGCGACGAACCGGTGCCCAGGCAACTTGGCCGCATCGAACACCTCCCACGAGGGCGCGTCGGTCTCAAAGCTGGCGTCGCCGGTATCGAGCCCCGCCTGATAGATGGCGAGCACCTGCTCGCCGTCCTCGGCACGCATCGCCCGAACGTCTGTGTCCGTGTCACTCATCGTCCATCGACGCTAAATGACGAAAGCGAAGCACCGCTACGGTCCGGGCTATAGCGAGCACCAGGCCGAGGCTTCCCGCGGAGATCCACCAGATCTCGGCCCTCGGGACGGCCCGGACCAACCGGGTGCGGGCGAACAGGCGGCCGATGACGACCGCGACCAGCCGGGACAGCGCCGCCACCAGTGCGGCGGGGAGGAGCACCCGGACGATTCCCGGGACGCTCAGCCCCAGCGCCCGCCACCGGTCGCCGGCGAATCGCGGCCAGTCGCCGGCGCGATCCCGCCCCCGATTGATCCCGCGCCCGATTGAACCCGCGCCCGATTGAACTCGCGCCCGATTGAACCCGCGCCCGATTGAACCCGCGCCCGATTGAACCCGCGCCCGATTGAACCCGCGCCCGATTGAACCCGCCGGTATGGCCCCGCCCAGCCGCGCTACGTCAATACGCGCGCGAGCGTCACGAGTGGGATGGGCCGGCGGCGTCACCACGCATGGCTGCAGAACCACGCGGACAGTCCGGCCAGCCGGAGGCAGGTGACAAAGAGCCGAGTGACGCGGCGACACCGACCATGGACGAGTGTGTTGCGGATGGGCTTCGGGCTCGGGGTAGGCGAAATGCTCCATGTGCCGTCCGGGCGGCGGGTGGACGAGGTAGGACGGCACGGCGCCGCGAACCCAGCCCGGGTGTGCGGGCGGATCCTGCGGAGTCGGCGCGCCAGGTCAGCGGCGGTGCGAGCCTCGACCAGCCGATCGGGAAGGAGCGCCCAGAGAGATCCGCTCCACTCGCCGTGCCAGATGCATATGTCAGGGAACGCGCGGCGAAGGTCGTCGAGCGCCTGGTCGATGTCGAGATCCATGCCCAGCGGGCCGGTCGGACGGGCGTGCATGGATGGCGCGGGACGAGGTGCGTACTGACCACGTCCGCTGACGTTGCGCGTATGGGGCAGCGGTGCCGCGCCCCCAGGAGTGGGCATCATCGTGATTCCTCCGGCGGCGTGCGGCGCTACCAGGTGGACGGGAACATGCGGTGTTTGAGGAGGGCGTCCACCTGGTCTGCGGCGTACTTGGTGTCGCCGCAGGGGGAGAGGTGGCCGTGCCGTCCGCGTCCGGCCTCGTAGTAGGCCCAGCCTCGGCCGGGTGTGGCGTGGACGGTCACCGCGAGGCGGACATGGTCGTCCCGCCCGAACGCAAAGACCCACAGCACCGGTGGACGGTCGGGGAAGTCACCGGCCTGGTAGAGCTTGACGTACCGGTAGCTCTTGGCCTGGACGGCGACGGCGAGCAGATCGAGGTTCCGGATGGCGGTGGTGCGTCCCAGCCGGGTCCGCCACCAGAGCAGGTGGCGGACCGCCTGGACGTTCATCGGGCGCAGCGAGCCCATACGACCTTGCCTTCCTCGTTGAGCGGCCGGACGCCCCAGTCGTGGACGAGTTCGGACATCAGCAGCAGCCCGCGCCCGCCCTCGGCGTAGTCGTCCTCGCCTTGGACGATGGGCTGACCCGCGCCCTCGTCCCACACCTCGATCCGGACGAGCTCGTCGCGCTTGTCAGCGAGGACTTGGACGACGATGTGCCCCGTTCCGACGTGCTGCCGTACCGGTAGGCCACTGGCGAGGTGCCCGCCGTCGGCGGGTCCTTTTCCAGTGGCCCCCGGCCCGAACCGGACGTGCACCTTTCAATGCATCCGGCTCTCCAGTGACTACTACGTGTTTGTCGCGGC
>NZ_SMJW01000414.1 GCF_004348335.1 Actinomadura bangladeshensis
TGTGTATAAGAGACAGGGACCGGGGGGACCGTGCCGCCGACCTGGAGGTCGAGGCGCTGGGCGCGGATCGCCTCCAGCAGTTCCAGGTCCTCCGGGCTGACCAGGGCGGCCATCACCTTGCCGCGCCGCGTGAGCTTGACGGGCTCGCCCGTGTAGGCGACCCGGTTCACCAGATCCGCGAACTGGGCTCGTGCTTCGGTCACCGGAACATCCACATCATTCATCGTATAGCGAAACACCCGATCTCCCCCTGGCCCGGCGTCCGGCACGGCAATATGCTCTCCTGTACATAGTGTACGTAACGTACAGATCATCAAGGAGGGTGCCGTGAGCAGCGAACCGACGCGGGACGGCGAGCGGGTGGAGACGTTCGCGGGGAGGTCGCGGGCCGCGGTGGCGGAGGTGCCGCAGCTCGCGGACGCGCAGCTGTTCGAGCGGCTGCTCGCGCAGCGGATCGTGTTCCTCGGCAGCGAGATCGACGACCGGGTCGCCAACCGGGTGAACGCGCAGCTGCTGCTGCTCGCGGCGCAGGACGCGCGGCGCGACATCACGATCTACGTCAACTCGCCCGGCGGGGTCGTGGACGCCGGCATGGCGATCTACGACATGATGCAGTTCGTCCCGAACGACATATCCACGGTCGCGATGGGCATGGCGGCCTCCATGGGACAGACGCTGCTGTGCGCGGGGACGCGGGGCAAGCGGTTCGCGCTGCGCCACGCGCGGGTGATGATGCACCAGCCGCACGGCGGGATCGGCGGCACCGCGTCCGACATCAAGATCCAGGCGGAGCAGTCGCTCTACCTCAAGCGGACCCTGGCCGAGCGCACCGCGTTCCACACCGGGCAGCCGCTGGAGCAGATCGAGGCCGACGGGGACCGCGACGCATGGTTCACCGCCGAGGAGGCCCGCGACTACGGCTTCGTCGACCACGTCATCGACAGCACCGACCGGGTGGGCACATGACACGTGCGGAACGGCGCTACCTCGTCCCCGAGTACGAGGAGCAGACGACCCACGGCCGCAAGGACACCAACCCCTACAACAGGCTCTTCGAGGACCGCATCGTCTTCCTCGGGGCGCCCGTGGACGACACCAGCGCCAACGACGTCACCGCGCAGATGCTGGCGCTGGAGGGCATGGACCCCGACCGGCCCATCGCGCTCTACATCAACTCGCCGGGCGGGTCGCTGACGGCGATGCTGGCGATCTGCGACACGATGCGCTACGTGCGGCCCGAGGTCGAGACGACGTGCGTCGGGCAGGCCGGGTCGGCGGCGGCGGTGCTGCTGGCCGCCGGGTCGCCCGGCCGCCGGCAGGCGCTGCGCGGCGCGCGGATCCTGCTGCACGAGCCGGAGATCGAGGTGTCCCGCGGCTACGCCACCGACCTGGACATCCAGGCGCGGGAGGTGCTGCGGCTGCGGGAGCAGACCGAGGCGATCCTGGCCGAGGCGACCGGCCGCAGCGCCGAGACGGTGCGGCGCGACCTGGACCGCGAGCGGTACTTCACCGCCGAGGAGGCCAAGGAGTACGGGCTGGTCGACGCGGTGCTCACCTCGCGCTGACCGGCGGGCGGGACCGCAGGTTCCGCGGCGGCGGCCCCGGGCGGCCGGAAACTGCAGGGTTGGATCACCCCGGGCGAGGGAATCTTGTCGGGGTGTTCAGCGTTGGTCAGGGCAAGACCGCAAGCCGTCTGGGAGGCACGTGACGATGGCCGAGCGCGCACTTCGCGGCACCCGACTCGGAGCGACGAGCTACGAGAATGATCGCAACACCGATCTGGCCCCTCGCCAAGAGGTGGACTATACCTGCACGAAGGGCCACCGGTTCACCGTGACGCTCGCCGCCGAGGCCGAGGTGCCGATGACGTGGGAATGCCGCAACTGCGGCGCCACGGCCCTGCGGGTCGACGGGGAGCTGCCGCAAGCGAAGAAGGGGAAGCCGCCGCGGACCCACTGGGACATGCTCATGGAGCGCAGGACCGTCGAGGATCTGGAGGAGGTCCTCGCCGAGCGCCTGGAGATCCTGCGGGCGGGGCGCCGTAGGTCCGCATAACGAGGAGATCTTTTCACGGGCCCGTACCGGTGACGGTGCGGGCCCGTCCCATGCCCGGACGCCGTCAGCGGCCGGTGCGGGGCCGGACGAGGCCGCTCTCGTAGGCGGCGACCACGGCCTGGACGCGGTCGCGGAGGCCGAGCTTGCGCAGGATCCGGCTGACGTGGGTCTTCACCGTCTCCTCCCCCACGACGAGGCGGGCGGCGATCTCGGCGTTGGCCAGTCCCCCGGCGACCAGGCGGAGCACCTCGGTCTCGCGCGGGGTGAGGCCGGCCAGGCCCCCGCCGCCGGGCGGGCGGGGCCGCAGCCGCGCGAACTCGCCGATCAGGCGGCGGGTGACGGCCGGGGCGAGCAGCGCCTCCCCCGCCGCCACGACCCGGACGGCGTCGAACAGCCGCTCGGCGGTGACGTCCTTGAGCAGGAACCCGCTGGCGCCCGCGACGAGGGCGTCGTAGACGTGCTCGTCCAGGTCGAACGTGGTCAGCATGAGCACGCGCGGCGGGTCCGGTTCGGCGGTGACGCGGCGGGTGGCCTCGATGCCGTCCATGACGGGCATCCGCACGTCCATCAGCACGACGTCGGGCCGGTGCTCGCGGCAGGCCGCGAGCGTCTCGGCGCCGTCGGACGCGGTCGCCACCACGGCCAGGTCCGGCTGGGTGCCGAGCAGCGCCCCGAACCCGGCGCGGACGACCTCCTGGTCGTCGGCGACCACCACGCGGACGGTCACGGCGCCTCCAGCGGCAGCGTCGCCTCGACCAGGAACCCGCCGACCGGGCCGGGCCCGGCGCGCAGGTCGCCGCCGACGGCGGCGGCGCGCTCGCGCATCCCGAGCAGCCCGTGCCCGGCGGCCCCCGGACCGGGGCCGGGGCCGGGGCCGTTGTCGCGGACGGTGACCCGCAGCACGTCCGGCGCGTAGTCGAGTTCCACGTCGACGGCGGCGCCGGCCGCGTGCCTGCGCGCGTTGGTCAGGGCCTCCTGCGCGATCCGGTAGGCGGCGAGCTCCAGGCCGGGGTCGAGGGCGGCGACGTCCCCGCGGACGATCAGCCGGACCCCGGCGGCGCCCGACCCGCGGGACTCGTCCACGAGGTCCAGGAGCTGCTGCAGGCCGGGCTGGGGGCGGCGGGCCGGCTCAGCGCCGGCGTCCTCGCGCAGCACGCCGAGCAGCCGCCGCATCTCGGTGAGCGCGGTGCGGGCGGTGTCGCCGATGGCCAGCAGCCGCTCGGCGCCCTCGGCGGGCATGCCGGGGACGGCGAGCCGCGCCGTCTCGGCCTGCACGGAGATCATCGAGATGTGGTGGGCGACGACGTCGTGCAGCTCGCGGGCGATGCGGGCCCGCTCGCCCCGCGCGGTGTGCTCCAGCAGCGTGCTCTCGAACGCGCGGCGGGACGCGGCGAGCGCGGCGGCCTCGGCGCGCCGCCTCAGGACCCGCCGCCGGACCAGCACCGCCCAGACGGTAACGAGCGCCACCAGCGCGGCGACGGCGGCACCGCGGTGCAGGACGCACGCGGCGGCGGCCGCGGCGGTGATCGTCACGGCGGCGCCGGTGATGCGGTCGCGGGCCAGGGCGAGCGGCAGCGTCGCGCACACGTCCACCAGGATCGCCAGGGACAGCGCGGCGCCGGACCCGTGCGCGCGCACGACGGCCTCGGCCGCGCCCGCCGCGGCGAGGCAGGCGCCCGCCACCGGCCACCGCGACCACCCGCCGATCTCCCCCACGGACGCCATTGTGGCGGGTGCGGCGGCCCGGCGGCGTCCCTCCCGGGAGGGACCCGCGTCCCCCGGCCCGGCCCCGCGAAGACGCCTCCCGGGCGTGACGACGCGGAAGCGGCCCGGTCCGTAGCCTCCCTGGGCATGGAGGCAACCATCGAAGTGCGGGGCCTGCGCAAGCGGTACGGGGCGGCGGTCGCGGTGGACGACCTGTCGTTCACCGCCGGGCCCGGGCAGGTCACCGGGTTCGTCGGCCCGAACGGCGCCGGCAAGTCCACCACCATGCGGATGATCATGGGTCTGGACCGGCCCGACGCCGGGACGGCGCTGGTCGGCGGGAAGCCCTACCGGTCGCTGCGGACGCCGCTGTGCCGGCTCGGCGCGATGCTGGACGCCGCGGCGGTGCATCCGGCGCGGCGGGCCCGCGACCACCTGCGCTGGCTCGCGCACGCCGGCGGGCTGCCCGCCCGGCGGGTGGACGAGGTGATCGAGC
>NZ_SMJW01000415.1 GCF_004348335.1 Actinomadura bangladeshensis
CGGGGTGGGTGGGCAACGCAGTGAGAACGCGTTCTCACGGTAAGTGAGAGCTGTGGTCGCCCTGCGCGGTGGGCACGTTAACAAAGGCCACTGGGATGATCAATGATCGACAACGACTTTGTGCAGCCGCTGATCAACCCGGCGTTGCGGCGGTGAATATCGGTCATGTCCGGAAACCGGGCCACGGGTGGCCGCCGCCCGTCCGCCCCGGGGGCCCGGGAGACCGCCCGCATCCGCTTCCTGAACTGGGCGTCCGTGTGTTCCGGCGGCCGGCCGGCGGGTGAGCCGGAACTCGGGGCTGTGAATCCGATTCGATCTGACTTTTCGTCAAGCCGGACAGTCAACGACAAGCGGAGATGTTCCCCGCTTGAGTGTCCGTATCCGGCCGTAACCGGCGCATCACCGGCCGGACGGCCGCGTGGCCGCACCGGCCGCCGTCCCGCGACGTCACCCCGGGCGTCCACGCCCCCGCCCCGGCCCGGACCGCGCGTTTAGACTGCGCCGCATGGAACTCAGGGACGCGGCGCGCATGATCCTCTCCGAGTCGGCGGGGCACCCGGACCTGCTCCGGGTGACCCGGGAGGCCCACGACCGGCTGTCCCGCGGCGAACGGGTCGCCCACACCGACCTGAGCTGGATGCTCAGGGAGGCCGCGCGCAAGAACGTCTACCCCGCCCTCCACGCCCGCTACGGCGCCTCCGCCTTCAACGAGATGGTCGTCGTCCTGGGCCGCGAGATCGACCACCAAGCCCCGATCCAGCCTCTCCCAGGACCGCGGTCTCACGGAGGGGTGGGAGTGCGGAAGGTGCGCCTGTAGCGGGACGGTGACGTTTTCATCGCCCGGACGAAATGGTGGCGGAACGTCGCCGGGCTCTCGAAGCCGACGGCCGCGCCGATCTCCTCGACCGGCGCGGTGCCCTCCTCCAGCAGCGGCAGCGCCGCCAGGACCCGCTGGCCGATGACCCAGCGGAGCGGGCTCGTCCCCGTCTGCCGGTGGAAATGCCTGAGGAACGTGCGCGGCGCGAGGCACGCTTCGCGCGCCATCCGCGCGACCGTGATCGGCTCGGCGAGGTGGGCCAGCGCCCAGGCCATGCTGCGCGCGACCGGGTCGTCCTCGGCGGGCGGGCTCACGGCGGCCTCCACGAACTGCGCCTGCCCGCCCTCCCGGTGCGGCGGGACGACCAGCCGCCGCGCGACCATGGTGGCGATCCGGGCGCCGTGGTCCTTGCGGACGAGGTGCAGGCACATGTCGAGCCCGGCGGCGCTGCCCGCCCCGGTGAGGACGTCGTCGCCGTCCACGTAGAGGACGTCGGGGGTCACGCGGACGTCCGGATAACGCCGGCGCAGCAGGTCGGCGTACTGCCAGTGGGTGGTGGCCTCCCGTCCGTCCAGCAGCCCGGCGGCGGCGAGGGCGAACGCGCCCGAGCAGACGGACACGACGCGGGCGCCGCGCGCATGCGCGTCCCGCAGCGCGGCGACGACCTCGGGCGGCGGATCCCGCCGGACGTCCGGGACGGCGACGACCATCACGGTGTCCGCGGACGCGAACGCGTCCAGCCCGTGCTCGGCGGTCATCGTGAAACCGCCGACCGCGCGCATCGGGCCGCGCTCCAGCGAGCACACCCGCAGGTCGTACCAGGGGACGCCCAGCTCCGGCCGGGGCAGCCCGAACACCTCCACGACCGAGCCGAGCTCGAACGGCGCCATGCCGTCGAACGCCAGCACCGAGACCGTGTGCCGGCGTGCCGGGGGAGTGACGAGCATGGCGAGATCTTAACGATGCCGGGCATTCACGCCACTCCCGGAACGGCACCCGCCCGTACGACGATCGATCCCATCCCCGACTGAAAAGGAGCCCGAGATGACGCACGACTCGGCCGTGAACGCCGTTCCCGCGGCCGCCGCGGAGGAGGCACGGCGGCACTTCGCCGCGCGCCTGGCCTTTGAGACCGATGTGTCCGATGTCGCCGCAGACCTCGCAGCGGGGGCGTCCGGCATCGTCGTGGTCGACACGCGCGGCACCGAGAGCTGGGCGCAGGGCCACGTCCAGGGCGCCGTCCACCTGCCCACCGCCGAGATCGCGGAACGCGCCGATGCCCTGGTCCCCCGGGACGCGACCGTCGTCGTCTACTGCTGGGGGCCCGGCTGCAACGGCGCCCAGAAGGCGGCCCTGGAGTTCGCGAGGCTCGGCCGTCCGGTCAAGGAGATGATCGGCGGCTTCGAGTACTGGGCGCGCGAAGGGTTCCCCGTCGAGACCGGTGACGGCACCGTCGCGCGCCGCTCCCCCGACCCGCTGACGGCTCCGACCACGGGCGCCGCATGCGCCTGCTGAGGCGCGCGGGTTCGCATGTTCCCCCGGGGACGGGGCATAACGAGGTACCCCGGCGACGTTAGACTCTAGGAATCAACTCTTCGGCGCCCCCATGGCGTCAGGCTCGTCCTTGCAGGCCGCGCACATCGTGGTGCCTCCCGAGACGTGCCCCCCTCTCGGAAGGTAATGCGTGACCACAGCTGCCGCTGCACAGAACCCGTCCATGCCCGCCACCGCGGACGAGGAGCAGGTTCCCACCTTCGCCGAGCTCGGCATCCCGCCGGTGCTGGTGAACGCCCTGGAGCGCCAGGGCATCGAGGCCCCCTTCCCGATCCAGGCGGCCTCCATCCCCGACGTCATGGCGGGACAGGACGTCCTCGGGCGCGGTAAGACCGGCTCCGGCAAGACCCTGGCGTTCGGCCTGCCGCTCCTCACCCGGCTGTCCGGCCGCAAGGCCGCCCCGAAGCGCCCGCTGGCGCTGATCCTCGTGCCGACCCGCGAACTCGCCCAGCAGGTCCAGACCAACCTGGAGCCGCTCGGCCGCGGCCTCGGGCTGCGCTTCAAGACCGTCATCGGCCAGACGTCGATGTTCAAGCAGATCGACGCGCTGCGCCGCGGCGTCGAGGTCCTCGTCGCCACCCCCGGCCGGCTGAAGGACCTGATGCGGCAGGGCGCCTGCGACCTGTCCGACATCGAGATCACCGTGCTGGACGAGGCCGACCACATGGCCGACATGGGCTTCCTGCCCGACGTCACCGACATCCTGGACGCCGTCAAGCCCGGCGGCCAGCGCCTGCTGTTCTCCGCGACCCTCGACAAGGACGTGGACGTCCTGGTCAGGCGGTACCTCAACGACCCGGTGACGCACGCGATCGGCCCGGTGGACGAGCCCGTCGCCACCATGGACCACCACCTTCTCCTCGTCGCGCCGAAGGAGAAGAGCGCCATCACCGCCGAGATCGCCAACCGCGAGGGCCGGACGATCCTGTTCGCCCGCACCAAGCACGGCGTCGACCGGCTCGCCAAGCAGCTCGTCCAGGTGGGCGTCCGCGCGGCGGGCCTGCACGGCGGCAAGAGCCAGGGCCTGCGCACCCGTACCCTCGCCGAGTTCCGCGAGGGCACCATCAGCGTGCTGGTCGCCACCGACGTCGCCGCCCGCGGCATCCACGTGGACGATGTGACCCTGGTCATGCACGTCGACCCGCCCGCCGACAGCAAGGACTACATGCACCGCGCGGGACGCACCGCCCGCGCCGGGGAGCGCGGCACCGTCGTCACGCTCGTCCTGCCGCACCAGGTGCGCTCCACGTCCGCGATGACGCGCCGGGCCGGCATCAACGCGCCGCGCGTCCGGGTGACCACCGGCGACACCGAGCTGGTCAAGCTGACCGGGGCCCGGCCGCCGTCCGGCATTCCGATCGAGGGCCCGATCATCCCCGAGCGCCCGCGCCGCGAGGGCGGCCGGGGCCGCCAGGGCGGCGGCGGACGCCGCCGCGGCCCGCGCACCTTCGACCGCGGTGACGGCCCCCGCCGCCGCGACGGCGAGGGCGGCCGGGGCGAGCACCGCTCCTACTCCGGCGGCGACCGCCGGGGCGGCGGCCCCCGCACCGGCGCCGCGTCCCACGGCAACCGCCGCAACGGCCCCTACAACGGCAGCCGCCGCGACAACAACGACGCCCGCCCCGCCCGCTACAACTGACCAACGACAGAAGAGCCCCGCCCGACCCGGGCGGGGCTCTTCCCTTTTCCGCACCCAGCGGAGCCCGAAAGCCCGGCGCAATGCGCCTGCGGGAAGGACGAGCCCGCAGTAGAACAAGCCCCGGTGGGCCGGCCCGCGGTGGGGCGAGCCCGGGTTGGGACGGGAGCGCGGGTTCGCGGAGGTGTGGGGA
>NZ_SMJW01000416.1 GCF_004348335.1 Actinomadura bangladeshensis
GGGGGCGGCGGGGGGTAGTGACCTGCCATAGCGCAGAATCATCGCACGCATTGCCGATACTATTTGCGGCCATGTCTGCTCTTGCGGCGTTGTTCCGGTTCCGGCCAGTCGTGCTCACGGTGTCGGCCGCCGTGTCGGCCGCGGTCCTGATCCCCGTCCTGCCCTCCTCCCCGGCGGCGGCCGGGACGACCGCCGCCGGGGAGCGGGTGCTGAAGGACGAGGTCGTCCTCACCGCCGGCCGGGGCGGGACCGTGAAGGTGAAGGAGACGATCGTCTACCGGTTCGCCGGCCGCAAGGGCTTCGAGCGGGAGTTCCAGACCCGCACCCACGAGAGCCTCAGCGAGGACCGCGTCTGGAAGCTCGGCAACCTGCGCGCGAGCAGCCCCGACGGCGGGCCGACGAAGGTGACCGCGTCCGAGTCGGGCCTGCGGACGACCGTCGAGGTGAGCGGCGCCAAGGCCGTCACCGGTGACCGCACGGTCGTGCTGGAGTACGACCTGCGCGGCGCGATCACCCCGATGGGCGCGGCGGAGGAGCTGCACTGGCCGGTGGTCGGCGGCTGGAAGGTCCCGCTGGACGAGGCGAAGGCGACCGTCGACGGCGGCGCGCTGATCCGCAGCGTCAACTGCTTCACCGGGCCGATCGGCAGCACGATCGGCTGCACGCAGTACTACACGAACCACACGCACACGCAGGGCGTCTACGCGCAGCAGGGGATGCTGCCCGGCGAGTTCATGACGGTCGTCGCGGGCCTGCCCGCGGGCACGACCGGGGGCCGCGCGATCCACGAGCGGCGGCACACGGTCGCGACCGCGTTCTCGGTGAACGCGGTGACCGGCGGCGCGCTCGCCGGCCTGCTGGTGCTGCTGGTCGGCGGCGTCGCCGCCCTCTACCTGCTGCGCGGCCGGGACGCCCGGGTCGTCGGGAAGAAGGCCGCCGAGGGCGACCATGCGCCGCTCGCCGGGACCGAGTTCGAGCCGCCGGACGGCGTCCGCCCCGGCCAGATCGGCACGCTCATCGACGAGCAGGCCGACGTGATCGACGTGACCGCGACGATCGTCGACCTCGCCGTGCGCGGCTACCTGCTGATCGAAGAGGAGGACCGAGCCCGCACCGGGCGCCTCGACTGGACGCTGCGCCGCCTCGACCGCCCCCAGGTCGACCTGCTCCCCTACGAGCGGATCCTGCTGGACGCGCTGCTCACCGCCCCCGACGGGACGGGCCGGGACGCGGTGCAGCTGTCGGAGCTCGGCGGGACGTTCGCGACGAAGCTCGCGCAGGTCAGGTCCGCGATGTACGACGACGTCGTGAAGCAGGGTTGGTTCGCGCGGCGGCCCGACACCGTCCGGTCCCGGTGGACGGTCGCGGGCATCCTCGTGACGCTGCTCGGCATCGCCGGGACGGTCGCGCTGGCCCTCACCACCGAGTGGGCGCTGGCCGGCCTCGCGCTGATCATCGCGGGCGCGGCGCTGGCCTATGGCGGCCAGTACATGCCGGCGAAGACCGCGCGCGGCGCGACCGTCCTCGCGCACACGATCGGGTTCCGCGCGTTCCTGGAGCGGGGCGCCGTCCCGGACGACGGGGAGGCGGTCGCGTCCCGGCAGCGGATCGCGCTGTTCTCCCGGTTCCTGCCGTACGCGGTCGTGTTCGACACCGTCCCGAAGTGGGCGGAGACGGTCAAGGACGCGGGCGAGCGGGCCGAGGGCGCCGACAACCTCTACTGGTACGAGGGCCCGGCCGAATGGGACCTGTCGAAGTTCGCCGAGTCGATGCGGACGTTCACGCTGGCCACGTCGGGGTCCATCTCCCAGTCGCGCGGCCTGTGACCGCCGCCGGGCGGTTACCCGGCGGTTAACCGCCTGACGCGGGGTAGAGGCCCCGGCGAGGAGGTGTTCGCCTCATGCTCGCCGATTTCCCGGACCCCTCGGTGCCCCCCGGCGGTGTCGGGGACCGCTGGTTCCTCTACATCGGACCGGCCGTCATCTTCCTGGCGGTCGTCTTCTGGGTCGTGCTCACGCTGGCGGCGTCCCGCATCCGGCCGCGCAGCCGGCACCCGAGGGGCGGCCTGCCGAACCGCGGTCCGGTGCAGGGCGGCGTCATCGCGGGCAGCCCGGCCCAGCGCTCGCGCCGCGACCCGGCCCCGTCGGTGACGCACCGCGAGGTCATGGCGCACATCGAGCAGGGGCGGCGCGACGAGGAGGCCGCCCGGGAGGAGGCGCGCGGAGGCCGCGGCGGGCGGCCCGGCGGGGCCTCCGCCGGGACGCGCCGGAAACCGCGGAAACGGCAGGGGCTGCTCGGACACGCCAGGCACCGCAAGCCCCGGAGCTGACCCTCCTCGCGCGGCACCCGGACGCGACGCCCGCCGGACGGCCCTCCCCGTCCCCACCGCCCGGCGGACGTTGTCCGAGCCCGCGGTGGCCGCCGAGACCCCTCCCGGCGGCCACCGCGGGTCCGAATCGATCTCCGCCCGGACCCTCGTCCGTGATCGGACCTCGTCGGTAAGATGTCTGACGTCTTACTTTGGGAGGGTTCAGTGGGATTGAGTCCTGTTGCGGGCGGATCAACGGTCGATGCCGTGCTCGAACAGCTCCAGGCGCAGGTCAGCGGCGGGTCCTGGGCGGTCGGTGAGCGGATCCCGGCGGAGCTGGACCTCGCCGCGCAGCTCGGCGTGAGCCGCCCGGCCGTCCGGGAGGCGATCCGGGCGCTGTCGCACGTCGGGGTGCTGGAGGTGCGGCGCGGCGACGGGACCTACGTCCGCAGCAGCGCCGACCCGCGCCCGCTGCTGCGCCGGGTCGCGCGGGCCTCGGCGCGGGACGTGTTCGAGGTGCAGCTCGCCTACGACGTGCAGGCGGCACGGCTCGCGGCCCGCCGGCGCACCGATGCCGACCTGGCGCGGCTGGAGGAGCTGCTCCGCGCCCGGGACGAGGCCACCGAGCCCGACGCGTTCGGCGCCGCCGACGCCCGGTTCCACCTCGGCGTCGCGGAGGCGTCCCGGAACCCGGTGCTCATCGAGGCGATGCGGTTCTTCCTCGGCCGGCTGCACGAGTCGATGCGCGCGATCCGGCTGGACCACGAGGTCCCCGAGGCGGGCCCGGCCCGGCACCGGGCCGTCCTGGACGCGATCGCGGCCGGCGACCCGCAGGCGGCGGCCTCCGCCGCGGCGGCCGTCGTGGAACCCACCCTCGCCACCCTGGAAGCCCTCCTCGGCAGCACGGAACCGCGGAACGCGCGGTCCGGGAAGGACGCGGGGTGAGCGCGCGGCGGGCCGGGGTCATCGGCTCACTCCTGATGATCGTCTTCCTGGCGGTCAACCTGCGTCCGGCGATCGCGGCGGTGGGGCCGCTGCTGACCGAGATCAGCGACGAGTTCGGGCTGTCGGGGACGGCGGCGGGCGCGCTCACCACGCTGCCGCTGGTGTTCTTCGGCTCCTACGGGCTGGCGGCGGCGTTCCTGCCGCGGGCGCCGCGCGGCGAGACGCTGCTGGTCAGCGCGATGGCGCTGCTCGTCGGCGGGCTGGTGCTGCGGCTCGTGGACGCCCCGGTCGCGCTGTTCGCCGGGTCGCTGGTCGCCGGGATCGCGATCAGCATCGGCAACATCGCGATGCCCGCGATCATCAAGCGGGACCATCCGTCCAGGATCACCACGGTGACGGCGATCTACACGGTCGCGGTGACGGCCGGGGCGTCGCTGTCGTCCGGGTTCGCCGTGCCGGTCGAGCACGCCTTCGACGCGAGCTGGCGGCTGCCGCTCGGGCTGCTGGCGATCCCGGCGGCGCTCGCCGGGCTGCTGTGGGTGCCGCGGGCGCGGCGCGCGGCGCATGCGGCGCGGTCGGCGCCGCCCGCGGCCGCGACGCGCGGCGTCGCGGCACTGGTGTGGCGGTCGGGCCTCGCCTGGCAGGTCACGGTGTTCATGGGCCTGCAGTCGCTGCTCGCCTACGTCGTCCTCGGCTGGCTGCCGACGATCTGCCAGGACCGGGGGATGGACGAGGCGCCCGCCGGCTACGTGCTGGCGCTGTCCGCGGCGACGCAGGCGCTCGGGTCGCTCGCCGTCCCGGTGCTCGCCCGCCGGACCCGCGACCAGCGTCCGCTGGTGCTGACCACCGTGGCACTGACCGTGACCGGTTTCATCGGGGTCACCTGGGCGCCGATCGGGTCGGTGTGGGGG
>NZ_SMJW01000417.1 GCF_004348335.1 Actinomadura bangladeshensis
GGACCCGCCCCCGCCGAGGCGGGCCGGAGGTGCGAAAGGAGCTCCAAAAGGAGCCGGAGGCCCGAAAGGGCGCGGCGGTCCGGGCGCGTACGACGGGCTGTCGTTCCTTCGCGGCGGGTTCGAGCTGCCGGTCCCGCGGCCGCCCGCGCTGGTCAGGGCCTTCAACGTGCTGCGGCAGTACGACGAGCCGGCGGCCTGGCACGCATGGGACGATCTGCGCGCACGCCTCGCGCCCTCGGGCGTCCTCGTGGAGGGGACGTGCGACGAGATAGGGCGCCGGGCGGTCTGGGTGACCATCACCAAGGACGGCCCCCAGACCATCACGTTCGCGGCCCATCTGCCCTCGCTGGACCGTCCGTCCGCGCTGGCGGAGCGGCTGCCGAAGACGCTCATCCACCGGAACGTGCCAGGGGAACCCGTCCACGCCCTGCTGACCGCGTTCGACCGCTGCTGGGCGACGGCCGCGCCGCACTCGGCGTTCGGCCCCCGCGCGCGCTGGGTCGAGGCCGTGTCCCTGTTGGCGCAGACCCACCCGGTTCTTACGCGTCCTCCCTATGGCGGACGACACCGGTGGCGCCTCGGCGAGGTCACCTTCCCCTGGAAGGCGGTCGCGCCGCCGGCGCCCAACGTCCGGTGAAGCCTCACTCGCGGTGGAGCTTGTAGGGGGCCGCCTGCACGCGCGGCTGGACGTCGATCCGGTCGATGTTGACGTGCGGCGGACGGGTGACGGCCCAGGCGATGCAGTCGGCGACGTCCTCGGCGACCAGCGGCTCCGGGACGCCCTCGTACGGCTTGGCGGCGCGCTCCTCGTCCCCGCGGAACCGGACCAGCGAGAACTCCTCCGTCTTCACCAGCCCCGGCGCGATCTCGGTGATCCGGACCGGCTCGGCGCACAGTTCCAGCCGCATCACGTCGTTGACCGCGTAGGCTGCGTGCTTGGCCGCGTTGTACCCGCCGCCGCCCTCGTACGGGACGTGCGCGGCGAGCGAGGTGACGTTCACCACATGGCCGACGCCGCTCTCGATCAGTTTGGGCAGGATCGCCTTGGTCACCCGCACGAGGCCGAGGACGTTGGTGTCGTACATCGTCTGCCAGTCGGCGAGGTCGGCGGTCGCGACGCTGTCGAGGCCGACGGCGCCGCCCGCGTTGTTGACCAGCACATGGCAGGTGTCGACCGCCGCCGCGAGCGCGTCCACCGACTCCTGCGAGGTCACGTCCAGGGTGACGGGCGCGACCCGGCCGGCGCCCGGCACGGACTCGGTGATCTCCTTGGCGAGGGCGTCGAGGCGGTCGCGGCGCCGCGCGGCGAGGACGACGTTGAACCCCTCCGCGGCCAGGCGCTTCGCCGTGGCGGCCCCGATCCCGCTGCTTGCTCCGGTCACTATCGCGGTCTTACGCATGCGTCCAGGGTCCCAGACGCCGGACGCGGCACCGCCGGGCGGGCGGGGACCGGTGAGGTCGATCACTGTGGCGGTTTGTCACGGTTGTCCCCCTTGCTGAGGGAACACCTGACACGGTCGATAGGTTGCACTACCGGAGGTGGTGTGCAGTGTCGCGTCGTATCAACCGGGTTGCGACGGTCAGTGTTCATACTTCCCCCCTTGACCAACCTGGTACCGGCGACGCGGGCGGCATGAACGTCTACATCGTCGAGGTCGCCAAGCGGCTGGCCGCGAGGGGCGTGGAAGTCGACATCTTCACCCGGGCGACATCGCGGGCTCTGCCGCCGGTCGTCGAACTCGCCCCGGGCGTCCTGGTGCGCAACGTCGTCGCCGGGCCGTTCGAGGAGCTCGACAAGACCGAGCTGCCCCGCCACCTCTGCGGCTTCACCTCCGGGGTGCTGCGCGTCGAGGCGGCCCACGACCCCGGGCACTACGACCTCCTCCACACGCACTACTGGCTGTCGGGCCAGGCCGGATGGGCGGTCAAGCAGCGGTGGGGCGTGCCGCTCGTCCACTCCATGCACACGATGGCGAAGGTCAAGAACGCCGCCCTCGCCGACGACGACAAGCCGGAACCGGCCGAGCGCGTCCTCGGTGAGGAGCAGGTCGTGGCGTCGTCCGACCATCTCGTGGCGAACACCGCCAAAGAGGCCCACGAACTCGTCGGCCTCTACGGCGCCGACCCGTCCCGCGTGGCGACCGTCAGCCCCGGCGTCGACCTGTCGATGTTCCGCCCCGAGTCGCCGATCCTCGCCCGCAGCACCGGCCTCCTCCCGCACCGCACCGGCCCCGCCCGGCGCCGGCTCGGCCTGCCCAGGGACGCGTACGTGCTGCTGTTCGTCGGCCGGATCCAGCCGCTCAAGGCACCCGACGTCCTGCTGCGCGCCGTCGCCCGCATGCTCGCGGACGACCCGGCGCTGCGCTCCAAGCTCGTCGTCGCGGTCGTCGGCGGCCCGTCCGGTTCCGGCCGCTGCCGTCCCGAGGGGCTCCAGTCCCTCGCCGCGCGGCTCGGCATCTCCGACGTCATGCGCTTCGAGCCGCCGAGCCCGCAGCACGAGCTGGCCGACTGGTACCGGGCCGCGGACGTCACCGTCGTCCCGTCCCACAGCGAGTCGTTCGGGCTCGTCGCGGTCGAGTCCCAGGCGTGCGGGACGCCCGTCGTCGCCTCCCGCGTCGGCGGCCTGTGCACGGCCGTCGCGGACGGCGAGTCCGGCGTGCTGATCTCCGGGCACGACCCGGCCGACTACGCCGCCGTCCTGCGCCGCCTGCACGCCGAACCCGGCCGGCACGCCCGGCTGTCGCGCGGGGCCGTCCGACACGCGGCCGGCTTCGGCTGGGACGCCACCGTCGACCGCCTGCTCGACGTGTATACCGGTGCCATGTCCATTCCGGCCGTTCCGGTTTCCGTCGCTGCGGAGGTCACCGCTTGAGCCCCGTCGAAACGATCAGGGAGACGCTGAAGGCGGCCGAGCTGGAGTTCGACGAGCCGCGCGAGAACGCGTTCTTCGTCAAGCTCCCCGGCCAGCACAAGCTCGCCACCATGACATGGCTGATCGTCGGCGACCACTCCCTGCACGTCGAGGCGTTCTTCTGCCGCCGTCCCGACGAGAACCACGCCGAGTTCTACCGGTTCCTCCTGGAGAAGAACGGCCGCATGTACGGGGTCGCCTTCGCCTTGGACGACGTCGGCGACGTCCACCTCGTCGGCAAGCTGCCCCTGGAGTCCATCTCCCCGGACGAGATCGACCGCATCCTCGGCTGCGTCCTCACCTACTCCGACGAGAACTTCGACAAGGCCCTCGAACGCGGGTTCAAGACGTCCATCCAGCGCGAGTGGGACTGGCGGGTCAAGCGCGGCGAGAGCCTCGCCAACCTCCAGGCGTTCGCCTCCTTCGCGGACCCGGCCAACCGCGAGTGACCCGCCCGGGGCCGATAGGCTCTGGAGCATGGCGACCTTGGTATTGCTCCGGCATGGCGAAAGCGTCTGGAACGCGGAAGGGCTGTTCACCGGCTGGGTGGACGTCGACCTCTCCACGAAGGGCGAGAGCGAGGCGACCCGCGGCGGCGACCTGCTGCTCGACGCCGACATCACCCCCGACGTGGTCCACACCTCCCTGCTGAAGCGGGCCATCCGCACCGCCAACATCGCCCTGGACGTCGCGGACCTCCTCTGGATCCCGGTGAAGCGCTCCTGGCGGCTGAACGAGCGCCACTACGGCGCCCTCCAGGGCAAGAACAAGGCGCAGACGCGCGAGGAGTTCGGCGAAGAGCAGTTCATGACCTGGCGCCGCTCCTACGACACCCCGCCGCCGCCGATCAAGGACGACGACCCGCTGTCCCAGGTCAACGACCTGCGGTACGCCGAGCTGCCGTCCGAGCTGATCCCGCGCTCGGAGTGCCTCGCCGACGTCGTCGACCGCCTGCTGCCGTACTGGTACGACTCGGTCGTCCCCGACCTGGCCGCCGGCAAGACCGTCCTGGTCGCCGCGCACGGCAACTCGCTCCGCGCCATGGTCAAGCACCTGGACGACATCTCCGACGAGCAGATCGTCGGCCTCAACATCCCGACCGGCATCCCGCTCGTCTACGAGCTGGACGACGACTTCGCCCCGCTCAAGCGCGGCGGCGAGTACCTCGACCCGGCCGCCGCCAAGGCCGCGATCGAGGCCGTCAAGAACCAGGGCGCCGCCAAGAAGGACGGCCCCAAGCCCCCCACCC
>NZ_SMJW01000418.1 GCF_004348335.1 Actinomadura bangladeshensis
GTAGAAGGGGGTCGTGAGCAGTGCGCGGCGGGGCGGGAATCCGTGGGGTGCCGAGACGATGGCGACGGGCATCGTGGCGGTGGGGCTGCATCTCGCGGGGTTCGCCTGGGCCGCGCGGGTGCTCCTGGCGATCATGGCGGCGCTGTGGGCCGTCCTCGCGGTGACGTTCTGCGGGCAGTTCGGCGGCGGGCTCGAGCGGTGGCGGGAGGAGACGTCCGCGCCGGCCGCGCTGACGGCCGTGGCGGGGACGGGCGTGCTCGGCGACGGCGTCGCGGTGATCGGCCGCCCGGTGGCCGCGGCGGTGCTGCTCGCGCTCACCGCGCTGCTGTGGGCGGCGCTGCTGCCGCGGGTCCTGCGGAACCTGCGGTGGCGGGTGCCGGGCGCGGCCTACATGGTGACGGTCGCGACGCAGGCGGTGGCGGTGCTCGCGGCGTCGCTGGCGGTGCACCCGCACGCGCGCTGGCTGCTGTGGCCCGCCGGAGTGCTGCTCGCCCTGGGCCTCCTCCTCTACGTGCTGGTGCTGTACCGGTTCGACTTCGCCGAACTCGCCGGCGGGGCGGGCGACCACTGGGTGGCGGGCGGCAGCCTGTCGATCTCCGCGCTGGCGTTCGCGAAGGTCACGCACGCGGCCGGGGCGTCCGCGCCACTGGTGGCGGGAACCCTGGCCGTCCTCGCGGCGGCGCTCGGCTGGTACGCCGTGCTCGTGGTCTGCGAGGTCCTGTCCCCGCGCGCCGCCTATGACGGGCGCCGCTGGTCGACCGTGTTCCCGCTCGGGATGACGGCGGTGAGCGCGATGACGGCCGGGCACGCGTGCGGCATCCCCTGGCTGTGGACGCTCGGCGAGGTCCTGCTGTGGCCGGCCGCCGCCGCCTGGCTGGTCGTCGCGGCCGGCGCGGTGCGTCACGCCTTCGCGTCCGCCTCGTCCTGACCGTCCCGGCGGGGGCGGGGCAGGAAGGGGACGATGGCGATCCCGGCGGTGGTGATGACGGCGGCGACCAGGAACGCCGCCGCGTAGCCGTCCGCGAGGTCGCCGCCGGCCTTCGCGGCGGCCGTGCCGAGGACGCTCAGGCCGATGGCCCCGCCGATCGTCCGGGACGTGTTGACGACGCCCGCCACCGCGCCCGCCTCGGAGTCGTCCGCGCCGCTCGTCGCGACCTCCACCAGCGGCGTCATGAGGAGGCCGAAGCCGAGGGCCATGGCCGCGCCGGGGCCGAGGATGGAGCCGAGGAACGTTCCGCCGGGATCTAGCACGAGGCTCTGCCAGGCGAACCCGGCGGCGGCCAGCGCACCGCCCGCGCCGGTGAGGAGCCGCGCGTCCATGCGGGCCATGAGGACGGGCGCGAGCCGCGAGCCGATGATGATGCCGGCGGTGTGCGGCAGGAACGACAGGCCGGTCCGGACGGCGCTGTAGTGCAGGACGTTCTGCATGTAGAGCGACAGGAAGTACCAGAGCGCGAACCCCGCCATCATCATGACGAGGGTGGTGAGGTTGCCGACCGCGACGCTGCGCACCCGGAACAGCCGCAGCTGGATGAGCGGCTGCGCGGTCCTGGCCTCGACGGCGACGAACAGGCCGAGCAGCACGAGCCCGGCCGCCAGCGGGATCAGGGACGTCCAGCCGTGGTCCTCGGTCTGCCCGATCCCGAAGGCGAGCAGGCTCACGCCCGCCGTGACGAGGACGGCGCCGGGCAGGTCGAGGCGGGCGCGTCCGGCGGCGCGGCCCTCGTCGCGCAGCCAGCGGGCGGCGACCACCGCGACGGCGACACCGACCGGGACGTTGATCAGCAGGACCCAGCGCCAGCTCAGGTAGTCGGTCAGCAGCCCGCCGACGAGGCCGCCGGTCGCGCCGCCCGCCGTGCCGACGGCCGTCCACATCGCGATCGCCTTCGTCCGCGCCGGGCCGGCCGGGAACGTCGCGGTGACGAGCGACAGCGTGACCGGCGCGAGGACGGCGGCGCCGAGCCCCTGCACGGCGCGGGCGCCGATCAGCATGGCGCCGTCCTGCGCGAACCCGCCCGCGAGGCTCGCCGCGACGACCAGGACGAGGCCCGTCAGGAACACGCGCTTGCGCCCGTAGAGGTCGGCGGCGCGCCCGCCGAGCAGCAGGAACCCGGCGAACGTCAGCGAGTAGGCGTTGACGACCCACTGCAGGCCGGTGGGGCCGAGCCCCAGCGCGTCGCGCATGTGGGGCAGGGCGACGTTGACGACGGAGATGTCCAGGACGACGAGGAACTGGCCGATGGACGCGGCGAGCAGCGCGGCCCAGCCCGGCGTCCTCCCGGCCGGACGCGCCGCGTTCCTGCCGGTGAGGTCGATAGCGGTCATGTCCCCCATGCTGCCCGCCGGCCGGTTCGCCCGCCTCGGGCAACGGGACCAGACGGCCACGTCCGATCGGCCTAGGCCCCGCGCGTTTCGGAACGCCCGTGGACGGCATCACCCGCATCGGGTCCGGCACCGTCCCGATACCGGGGAGGCGGCGCGAATGGATGCGGACGAATCGGAAAGAACGGACGCACGGCGGCGATGGCATGGGGGTTTCATGCACGGCCCTGAGGACGACGAGGACGGGCTCCGGCGGCTGATCGGCGACGCCCGGACCGTCCGGCAGGTGTTCGAGGCGGCCCCGGCCGCGGTCGTCGGCCTGGAGGGGCCCGACCACACGATCGTCGCGGCGAACGCCGCCTGGCGGGGGCTGCTGCGCCGGGACGCGTTCATCGGCCGCACCGTCCGCGACCTCCTGCCCGGCGTCGTCGGGCAGCAGCTCATCGGCGCGCTGGACCGCCCCTTCGCCACCGGCGTCCCCGAACTGATCACCGAATGGCGGGTCCAGCTCGACCAGGGAGCGGACACGGCCCCCGAGGACATCTACATCGACTGCGTCATCGTGCCCCGCCGCTCCCCCGACGGCGCCGTGACCGGGCTCGTCGCGATCATCCAGGACGTCACCGGCCGGGTCCGGGACCGGCAGGCCGCGCAGCGCCGCGCCGCCGAGGCCGAGCAGCGGCACGCCGAGGCCCGCGACGTCATCGACGTCCTGCAGCGGCAGCTTCTCCCGCCGGGCCTGCCGATCCTGCCCGGCCTCGCGGTCGGCGGCAGCTACCTGCTCGCCGGCGCCGAGACCGCCGGCGGCGACTGGTTCGACGCGGTCCCGCTGCCGGACGGCCGCGCCGCCCTGGTCATCGGCGACGTCGTCGGGCACGGGGTCGCGGCGTCCGCGGCGATGGGCCAGCTCCGCGCCGTCATGCACGACCACCTCGACCACGTCGGCGACATCGCCGAGGCGCTCACCGCCGTCGACCGGCTCGCCGGCCGCCTCCCCGGCGCCCGCGCCGCGACCGTCTGCGTGGCGGTCGTCGACCCCGCCGACGGGCGGATCTCCTACTGCACGGCCGGGCATCCGCCGCCGCTGCTGATCCCGTCCGACGGGCGCGCCCGCTACCTGCCCTCCTCCGGCGGCGGCCCGCTCGGCACCGGCTCGGCGTTCCCCCTCCTGCACGACCGGCTCGGCGTCGGCGACCAGCTCCTCCTCTACAGCGACGGCATCATCGAGCGCCCCGGCCTGGACCTGCCCGCCAGCACCGTCGAACTCGCCGAGACCGCCACGGAGATCGCCGCCGGCCGCGCGCTCCGCGAGGACTGGCTCGCCACCGTCGAACGCCTCACCACGCAGACCCTCGAACTGCTCGTCCGGGTCACCGGCCACACCGACGACATCACCCTCCTGGCCGCCCAGCGCACGGCCCCGCCGCCGCCCCTGCTCCTCGACCTGCGCGCGGAACCCGCCGCGATCCCGACCGCCCGCAAGGCCCTGGACGACTGGCTGTACGACCTGGGCGCCCGCGCCGAGGACGTCGTCCTCCTGCGGCACGGCGTCGGCGAACTCGTCACCAACGCCGTCGAGCACGCCTACGGCCCGGCCCGCGGCGGCATCCTCCTGCACGCCCGCTCCACGAGCCGCGGCGCGGTCGAGATCGAGGTGTCGGACCGGGGCCGCTGGCTGGAGCACCGCCACGAGACCGACCGGGGCCGCGGCCTCGCCATGGCCAGCGACTTCGTCGACGAGCTGCGCGTCGACACGGGACCGTCCGGGACGACCGCGTCCGTCCGGCACCGCCTGTTCCGCCCCACCCGCCTGCTGACCACCGGCGACCTCACCCC
>NZ_SMJW01000419.1 GCF_004348335.1 Actinomadura bangladeshensis
TCGATGGGCGGCGGCTCGCGCCGGGCCAGGCCGAGGTAACCGCCGACGAACAGCAGGATCAGGCCGAGGAAGATCGCGCCGGCCGGGACGTAGCTGCGCACCATGTCGATCTGCAGCGCCTTGCCGTTCGACATGTCGACCATGGCCTTCTGGTCCTTGTCGATGCTGACCAGGTCGGCCTGGGCGACGATCATTTTGCCCTTGCCGTCCGGCGTCTGGACGGTGCTGCGGATGTTCTTGCGGTGCTTCACCGGGATGCCGGTGCGCGGGTCGACCCAGACGGTGTTGTAGGCCTCGGTGTAGCGGTCCACCTTCTGGTTGCCGGCGTCCTCGGGCAGGCCCAGCATCTTGGCGGGCAGCTTGGTGTCGAGCGCGGCCGTCTTCGTCAGCGGGATCGTCTGGGTGAACCGGTAGGTGGTGAGCCCGTGCACCTTCTCGACGTCGCCGAACACCATCGGCGCCGCCTGCTTGGTCGTCGTGTCGAAGAACGGGTAGTCGCGCTTCTGGACGTTCCCGAGCGGGAACAGCAGCCCGTACCCGGACATCCGGACGGCGTTGTCGCCGTCGACGTTGACGCCGCAGCAGTTGACCAGGACGCTCGTCCGCCGGTCGAAGGCGATCCGGAAGCCCTGGATCTGGACGGGCTTGTCCGGCTTGGCCTGGTCGTAGATGTTGGTCGTGGAGTCCCAGACCGCGATGTCGTCGTCGCCCTCGTTGGCGCGGACGTCACCGCGGACGGTGTTCTTCGCCAGCAGGGTGACGCCGGTCTTCAGCTTCAGGTCGGCCTGGTCGAAGTACGTGGCGTCCTTCGACTCCAGCAGCGTCACCTGGTACTGGTTCAGCGGCGCGACGATCACCTGGTCGGCCACGTAGAAGCGGACCAGCGGCGCGAGCGCGAGGAAGAAGGCCCCCAGGCCGATCAGGACAAGGCCGACCGGTCGCCGCATGAACACCTCCGGGACTGCCGTCGTCATCGTCAACGGCCGAGAGGCCGGGTCCGGCATGTCCGAAGTACCCTACAGGACCTCTCAAACCGCCAGTCCAATAAGACCGGCCCTCCAAGAGTAGGCTCCCGTCCTCGCCCCGTGCGCGACGGCGGTCCGTTGTTCGGCGGAGATCTGTCCGGCACTGAGTACTGGCCGGTAAGCTCCCCGTTACCTCGGCGTCCCCCAAGTGAGGTGATCATTGACCTCGGCGGCACACGACCAGCCGACGGCGGCCGAAGAACCGGCGCCCGCCCGACCGGCGCCCCACGCCCAGCCCCGGTTGCTCGTTGACGGCGGGGGCGGGTGGGCGCCCCTGCCTCGGCACTGTGCGACGTTGGCGCGGTCGGTGCGGTTGCTCAGTGCGTTCCGGCGGGAGCGGAGTGAGCCGGAGTACTTCTATGACCTGATGGCGCGGGACACCGTCGCGCAGCTCGGGTCGTACGCCGATCTGCGGGGGGCGACCGTCATCGACGTGGGGACGGGGTTCGGGTTCTTCGCGCGGGCGCTGGCCGACGCCGGGGCGCGCTGCACGGGGATCGACCATGATCTCGCGGAGCTGACCGCGCATGAGGGACGCACGTCGAACCAGCTCGTCGCGAGTGCCTTGGCCCTGCCGTTCCGGACGGGGGCCGCCGACGTGTGCTTCTCGTCCAACGTCCTGGAGCACGTCCCCGACCCCTGGCGGATGGGCGACGAGATGGTGCGGGTCACCCGGCCCGGCGGGACGGTCTTCCTGTCGTTCACCAACTGGCTGTCCCCGTGGGGCGGGCACGAGACCTCGCCCTGGCACTACCTGGGCGGCGACCGGGCCGCGCGCTGGTACGAGCGCCGGACCGGACGTCCGCCGAAGAACCTGTTCGGCCGCAACCTGCACCCCGTGTCGGTCTCATCGGCGCTGGCATGGGCCCGGCGGCGTCCCGACATCGAGGTTCTGGACACCGTGCCGCGCTACCACCCGCGCTGGGCGGAGGGTGTGGTCCGGGTTCCGTGGCTGCGGGAGATCGCGACGTGGAACCTCGTGATGGTGCTGCGGAAGAGGGAGCGGTGAGCAGCCCGGCGCCGCCGCCGATCTCCGGCCACCAGGACACGCTCGACGGTCTGCGGGCGGTGGCCGCGCTCGCGGTCCTGGTCTTCCACGTCGCGAGCGCGGCGGGTTCCATCACCAACCCGGCCGGGCCGCGGTGGCTGTTCAACGGCGGCCAGGTCGGCGTGCCGATCTTCTTCACGCTGTCCGGGCTGCTGCTCTACCGTCCGTGGGCGGCGGCCGCCCTGGACGGGCGTGCCGGGCCGCGCACGGCCACCTACCTGCGCAAGCGCGTGTTCCGCATCATGCCCGCCTACTGGGTCGTGATCGTCGTCTTCATGGTCACGGCGGGCAGGGACCACGTCGCCGACCCCGTCACGTGGGTCTCGCTGCTCACGCTCACGCAGACCTATCTGCCCGACATGTGGTGGAACGGCGCCCTGGGGCCGGCGCAACTCGGACAGTTCTGGAGCCTCGTCGTCGAGGTCGGCTGGTACGTCACGCTGCCGTTCACCGCGGCCGTCCTCGCCTGGTACGCGCACCGGGTGCGGACCCACGACGTGGGCGTCCGGGCCCGGCGGCTGCTGATCGGCATCGGCGTCTACGCGTCGCTGTCGTTCCCCTGGTCGGTCTTCATGTTCGTCCCGGAACGGCACACGCAGATGGGCCTGTGGCTTCCGCGGTACTTCGTCTGGTTCGCGATCGGGATGGCGCTCGCGGTGGTGACGGTGTGGGCGCGGCTGGACGAGCGGCGCCCGGTCGCGGCGCTGTGCCGGGCCGTGTCGGACTCGTGGGCGGCGTGCTGGGCCGCGGCGGCGATGCTGTACGTCGTCGCGGCGACACCGGCGGCGGGCCCGCTCAGCCTCCAGACGCCGGACATGTTCTGGACGGCGACGCTGCACCTCGTCGTGTTCGGGCTGTGCGCGGCGGCGCTGGTGGCGCCGGTCGCGCTGGCACCGGCCGGGCAGCCCGCGCTCGGCGCGATCCTCGGCAACCGGGTGATGCGGTTCCTCGGCCGGATCTCCTACGGCGTGTTCCTGTGGCAGCTGCTGATCATCGTCTCCTGGTACGACGTGACGGACCGGGGTTTCCGGGGGGACGTGGCGACGGATCTGCCGCTGCTGGCGGCGGCGTCCATCGCAGCGGGGACCCTGAGCTACTACCTGGTGGAGTGGCCGGTCCAGCGGCTGACCCGGCGCCGGGACCGGGCCCGCCCGGCCCCTGCCCGGGTGCCGTCCAGCTGAGCGAGATCCGCCCGCCGGCGTCGCCGCCGCGCGGCGGTTTCGGCCGCCACAGCTCGACCGCGATCCGGCCGACGACGGCGAGCCCGAGCAGCTGCGGCGCGATGTCGCCGACCGGACCGGACGGGGCGGCCGGGTTGTCGAGCAGATCGAGCCACATCGCGGCGGCGAGGCAGCCGGTCCCGGCGAGCATGGCGAGCGCGATCGGCCACGGCGACGCGAGCGCCCGCGGCACGGCGGAGCGGCGGGTGCGGGCCCAGCCGCACAGGGCCGCGGTGCCGAGCGCGGCGGCGAGGCCGGGCGGCCCGGCGATCCAGCCGCCGAGCGCGGCGGCGAGCCCGAGCGCCGCCCACGCGGGCCAGCCCGTCCCGGCGACCGCGCCGCGCGGATCGGCGCGGCGGCGTCCGGGACGGCCGGGCCAGAGGGCGGCGATCAGCAGGACGAGCAGGAGGTTCAGCCCGGCGACGACGGCGATCCGCTGGGCCCGGTCGGGCAGGTAGGACAGCTCGACGACGCCGCTGGTGCCCTCGGGGACGAGCCAGCCCTGCTTCCACCCGTCCAGCCGGACGGGCCGCAGTTCGGTGCCGCCGACGGTCGCGCGCCAGCCGGTGTTGAAGTTCTCGTTCACGGTGAGGAACGAGGCGGTGGCCGCGGCCACCTCCAGCTTGCGGGAGCTCGAGCCCCAGCCGATGACCTTGACCTGCTGCGGCGGGCGGGCGGCGGCGTCCGGCCCCGGCTTGGCCCCGACCGTCACGGTGTCGACGCGGTAGGCGTCGAACGGCACGGCCGTCAGGTGGTTCCGGCCCTTGGTGAGCACGGCCGCCTTGCAGGCGCTGAACCGGAGCGGCCGGCCGGCGAGCAGGTCGCCGAGCGTCCCGCTCGCCTTCGTCTGCACCACCCCGCCC
>NZ_SMJW01000041.1 GCF_004348335.1 Actinomadura bangladeshensis
ACGTCACCCCCGCCGACCTCGACGCGGCCGAGGCCGGCACCACCCTCATGCCCGCCATCTCCCTCGCCGCCGCCCACGCCGCCGAGGACCGCGAGTTCTGGGGCCGCATCGCCCACCTCGAAGAGGACAGGGAACTCGACTTCTGGAACACCCTCCACGCCGAGCTCACCGACTCCGAGCCCGCTCAGTACGCAAGCACTCCAGGATTCCGCTAGAGTTGTCCGTGCGAGCCCAGGGGGGCGACCCCCGGGCACGACACGCGGACGTGGCTCAGTTGGTAGAGCATCACCTTGCCAAGGTGAGGGTCGCGGGTTCGAATCCCGTCGTCCGCTCTGAGAGGCCCCATCAGGTCTCGCTCTGGTGGAGTGGCCGAGAGGCGAGGCAACGGCCTGCAAAGCCGTGTACACGGGTTCAAATCCCGTCTCCACCTCGCAGCACGCGCAAGGGCGATTAGCTCAGTGGGAGAGCGCTACCTTGACACGGTAGAGGCCACTGGTTCAATCCCAGTATCGCCCACGAGTCGGGCTCTGGTGCTCGCCGCCTTCGGGCGGCTTCGCCGGGGCCCGCACTGTTTTCCCGGGGGGCGACCCCCGCTGTGGGGGCTCCGCCCCTACATCCCCCTGACATTGCGGCCACCGCCTGTGTGGGCGGGTGGGGCCAGGAGTTTGTCCATGAGGACGTGCAGGTGGTGGCGGAAGCCCGCTACCGCTTCGGCGTCGTCGGCTCTGCGCATGCCCTGGGTTCGGTTCAGGACGCCCGAGCCCAGGAAGCCGTGGACGCACCAGACCATGGTGCCCAGGAGGTAATAGGGGTCCACGTCCGGGGGGACCTCGTCGCGGATCTTTCTGGCGGCCAGTTTCAGGAGCGGGCGGACGTAGCGGTCCTCCAGCTCGGAGATGTCGGCCGCGTCGTCGACCCAGCGGTGGGCCCACAGGGAGCGGTTGGGCGGATGCGCGAGGTGGAAGTCCAAGTAGGCGTCGACCATCCGGTGGACGGCGGCCCGGCCCGGTTCGGCCTCGGCCACGACCGCCTCCAGCATGGTGCGTTCGGAATCGAAGGCCCGGCCCATCACCTCCAGGTAGAGCTCCCGCTTGTCCCCGGCGACCTCGATGATCACCGCAGGGTCGACCCCCGTCGCGTCCGCCAGGAGGCGCAGGGACGTTCCGTCGTAGCCGAGTTCGCTGAACAGCCTGGTCGCCACGTCGATGACCTGCTGCCGTGAAATGGCACTCGCCATGCCGTCACGCTATGCATGCTCCGGCGATGCCCAATGCGCCCCCGCGTCACCGATCGGTCAAGCCATGGCAATCATTCCGTCAGCCTGGCCGCGAGGTGGCCCTGCCCGGCGGCGGGCTTCAGTCGTAGGAGGCCAGGGTGCGGGCGTGCAGGGCGAGGACGTGGGCCAGCAGGGCGGGGGCCTGCCCGCCTGAGGCGTCGGGGAGGACGTCGGGGGTGAGCGTCCAGTCGGCGCCGACCCAGTTGTCGGCGATGCTGTCCGCGCTGGACGGCAGGTTGTTGCAGGACTGCCGCAGCCGGATCGTGCGGACGGACTCGGCGGCCGGGGTGTCGGTCTCCACGAGCAGCACCGGGACACCGGCCGTCGGCCCGTCCTCCACCAGGCGCAGGAGCTGGTGCGCGTCCTCCCCGTCGAGCGCGGCGCCCGCGTCCAGGACGACCACCAGCCGGACGGGCGGGCCGCCGCCGGGCAGGTCCTCGTCCCCGCCGCCGATCTGGCGCAGGTCGACCAGGTCGAGCAGGCGGCGGACGCGCTCGGCCGCGCCGGTGCCGACCGCCACGCCGCCGCCGAGCAGCCGGGCGGACGTGGCCGGGTCGAAGCCCTGCAGCCAGCCCGCGCCGGACAGGCCCGCCGCGTCGATCACCTCCAGGCCGACGAGCCCGGGCGGGGCGGCGGCGAGGAACCGGGTCGCCAGCGACCAGGCGTAGGCGGTCGAGTCGGCGGGCATCGCACCCCGCGAGATCCACACGGCGCGCCGCCAGGGCAGCCGGAGGACCAGCGGTATCCGCAGGTCGGGCAGCTCGTCGGTGGACAGCCGGCCGAGCAGCACACCGCCCGCGAGGTCGGTGCGGGGCCGCCAGGTCAGCCAGGACGGCGCGTCGAACGGCGCGACCTCCGCGTCGACGTGCGGCTCGACCCGGGCCAGCTCGTCGCGGAGCTGGGCGGCGTCGGAGCGCAGCCGCTCGTCGGCGGCGGCCATCAGCTCGTCGAAGCGGCCGCGGGGCCGCCGTCCGGCGATCTCCTCGTTGCGGACGGTCAGCGCGTGCTCGGTCGCGGCGCGGAACGCGGCCACCGAGCGGCTCGCGTCCTCCCAGACGAGCCAGCAGCGTTCGAGGTAGTCGACCTCCGTGCCGGGCGGCGGCGGAGGCGCCCCCGGCCCCGGCGGCGGCTGCGGCGGCGCGGGCGGCGGAACGGCGGCCCGAGGCGGTGCGGCGGCCGGAGGCGGTGCGGCGGCCGGAGGCGGTGCGGCGGCGGGCGGGGCCGCCGGGGCCGCGGGTTCCGGCTCGCCCGGGTCGTCGACCTCGATGCCGTGCGCCGCGACCAGTTCGGCGAGGCCGCCCGCGTAGCCCTGGCCGACCGCGCGCACCTTCCACCGCTCGGCCCGGCGGTAGACCTCCAGGGCGATGATCGCCCGCTCCGGGCCGAGGCCCGGGACGGTGAACTCGGCGACCGCGGCGCCGCCGGCGGCCGCGAGGACGGCGCGCGGCGGCGGCACCGTCCCGAAGTCGGCCGTGCCGGTGAGGCTGACCGCGATCAGCACCGCGGTGACATCGCCGGGGACCGCGTCCAGGTCCAGCTCGATGCGCTGCCCGCCGCCGTCGGACCACTGGACGCCCGGCGCCCGCGGCGCGTTGAAGAACACCAGGTCCGCGTCGGAGCGGACGCGCAGGTCCGCGCCGACGAGCAGCGCGCTGACGTCCACCGGCGCGGAGCAGGCCGCGGTCGCGGTCACCCGCCGCGCGGGCAGCGCCGCGTTGGCGCCCCGGGTGAGTTCGGTCATCGGCGGGTCAGGCGTGCGCGGCGATCGCCGGAAGCATGTCCTGGAAGGTGCGGCCGTGGCACGGCTCCCCAATGGCGTTCATCTTCCAGCCGCCGCCGTGCCGGTAGAGCCGCGCCATGATCATGGCGGTGTGGGCGCCGCCGCCGGTCAGCGTGTACCGGGCGAGCTCGCCGCCGTCCATCTCGTTGACGAGCCGGCAGAAGGCGTTCTCCACCTCGTTGAAGGTCTGGCCGTTGAACGAGCTGACGGTGAACACCAGTGAGGTGACGTGCACCGGGAGGCGGTTCAGGTCGACGATGACCGACTCGTCGTCGCCGTCGCCCGCACCGGTCAGGTTGTCGCCGGTGTGCCGGACGGAGCCGTCGTCGCTGACGAGCTTGCCGAAGTAGACCACGTCCGCGAGGTTCGCGTCGGCGAAGAGGACGCAGGACGCGTCGAGGTCGATGTCCCGTTCGCGGGAGCCGAAGAAGCCCTTCTTCTTCACCGCGTCCCAGCCCAGGCCCATCCGGACCATGCTCAGCGCACCGCCGGGCTTCTCCAGCGAAATCCGCTGGCCCTTCACCATCGAGACGGTCACAGCCGTCGCCCTCCCTGCTGTCCCCATGCCGCGCTGACCCCGAGAGCGCGCCGGCCCCAAACGCACCCGGTCACCACGGAACGGCCAGGTGCGAGCAAAGCCTTGCAGGCCGTCCACCCTGTTGTCACCTCGTTCCGCCGTTCCGCGCCAGACCGGCCCGCACGTGAAACGGGTGGAAGGCTCCTTGCCCGCCGTGCGCGGGCGGCCGGATAGTGACCTTCGCCGGGCGACTCGCGAACGGGAAAAGGTGGTTTTGTGAGGGCCTTGGGTGTGCTGGTGGCGGCGCTGGTCGCCGCGATGACCGTCCTGGTCGGGCCGCCCGCCTCGGCGGCGGCGTTGACGGAGGTCACGAACTTCGGGACGAACCCGACCGGGCTGCGGATGCACCTGTACGTTCCGGACCGCGTCCAGGAGAGGCCGCCGGTGCTGCTGGCGGTCCACTGGTGCACGGGGTCGGGGCCGGCGATGTACTCGGGGACGGAGTTCGCGCGGCTCGCCGACCAGTACGGGTTCATCGTGGTCTATCCGTCGGCGACCCGCAGCGGCAACTGCTTCGACGTGTCGTCGGCGCAGGCGCTGAGGCGCGACGGCGGCAGCGACCCGGTCGGGCTCATGTCGATGGTCCGGTACACGCTGCAGCGGTACGGCGGGGACGCCTCCAGGGTGTTCGTCACCGGCGTCTCGTCCGGCGCGATGATGACGAACGTGATGCTCGCGAACTATCCCGACGTGTTCGCGGCGGGCGCGGCGTTCGCCGGAGTCCCGGACGGGTGCTTCGCCACGACCGACGGCTCGGGCTGGAACAGCGCGTGCGCCAACGGGACCGTCCTCAAGACGCCGCAGCAGTGGGGCGACATCGCCCGTTCCGCCGACCCCGGCTACTCCGGGCCGAGGCCGCGCGTGCAGTTGTGGCACGGCACGGCGGACGACACGCTGCGCTACCCCAACTTCGGCGAGGAGATCGACCAGTGGACGAACGTCCACGGCCTGCCGGCCACGCCGACCTCCACCGACCAGCCGCAGCAGGGCTGGACGCGCACCCGCTACGGCGACAAGGTCGAGGCGTACTCCCTGCAGGGCGTCGGGCACAACCTGATGGCGTCCGGCATGGCCCGGCGGGCGATCGAGTTCTTCGGGCTCGACCAGGGCGGGACGACGGAGCCGCCCGGCGACGGTGACGGCTCCGCGGCGTGCCGCGTCGCCTACTCGGTCAACGCCTGGAACACGGGCCTGGTCGCGAGCATCACGATCACCAACACCGGGTCCACCGCGGTCAACGGCTGGACGCTCAGTTTCACCCTGCCCGCCGGGCAGACGATCACGTCCGGCTGGGGCGCCGACTACCAGCCGAAGAGCGGCGCGGTGAGCGCGACGAACGTGTCCTACGACGCCGCGATCCCGGCCGGCGGCTCCATCGGCATCGGGCTGCAGGCCACGCACACCGGCAACACCGGCGCGCCCGGCGGGTTCACCCTCAACGGCGCCGCCTGCACTGCCGGGTGAGCGTCCGTTCCCGTGCGGAGCACCCGGCGCGTGCTCCGCGCGGGAACGGCCTCGCGGCTCACAGGCCGAGGCGCCCGGCGTGGCGGGAGAGGAAGGCGAGCACCTCCTCCTCGGGCTTGTCGGGCAGGCCCCACATGATCTCGGTGACGCCGGCCTCCTCCCAGGCCGCTATGTCCTCGGCCGAGGGGCGCATCGACGCCAGGACGGAGATCTCCGGGCGGCCGGCGCGGCCCGCATCCGACCAGGCGGCGTGCAGGGCCGCGACCTTGGCGAGGATGTCCCGCTCGGTCGGGGTGGTGATCCAGCCGTCGGCGTGGGCGGCGATCCAGGCGAGGGTCTTCGGGCCTCCGCCCGCGCCGATCATCAGCGGGACGCGGGACTGGACGGGCTTCGGCCACGCCCAGGACGGCCCGAACGACACGAACTCCCCGGCGTAGGACGCCTGCTCCTCCGTCCACAGGGCCCGCATCGCCTCGACGTACTCGCGCAGCACGGTCCGGCGCTTGCCCGCGGGGACGTGGTGGTCGGCGAGCTCGTCGGTGTTCCAGCCGAACCCGGCGCCGAGCGTGACGCGGCCGCCGGACAGGTGGTCGAGCGAGGCGATCGTCTTGGCCAGGGTGATCGGGTCGGACTCGACCGGCAGGGCCACCGACGTCCCGAGCCGGATGGTGGACGTGACGGTGACGGCCGACGCGAGCGAGACCCACGGGTCCAGCGTGCGCATGTAGCGGTCGTCCGGGAGGGTCTCGTCGCCCGTGCCGGGGTGGGCGGCCTCACGCTTGACGGGGATGTGGGTGTGCTCGGGGACGTAGAAGGAGTGGAACCCGTTCTCCTCGGCGGCCTTCGCGGCGGTGGCGGGCGCGATGCCCCGGTCACTGGTGAAGAGCACGATGCCATGGCGCATGCGTCCGATAGTAGAACGTGTTCTACCGACGCGGGGAGCGGCCGGGCGCCGCAAGGCGCGGGCGGCGGCGCGGCGCACCTTGGCGATATTGACACCCTTGTCAGCAGACCGTACGGTTCGCTTGATTCACGGTTGCCCGAGGGAAATCCGGTGAGATGCCGGTGCGGACGCGCCACTGTATCCGGGACGACGATCCCGGGAGCCAGGTCGCTCGGGTGGCCGCGACCTCATTGTCCGGGACGCGCACGATTCCCTACGGAGGCTCCGTGAGCACGCTGTCAGCTCGCACCATCCCCTTCCCCGCCTGGTCCCCTGGCTGCTCGCGGTGCCCGCGCCGCTGCTGATCGGCTACCTCCACGAGCTGATGCACGACGGGCGGCACCTGCTCGGCGTGCCCCGCCACTAGGCCGCCGCATGGTAAGCCGCCGCGCGGGCGCGCGGCTCGTCCCGCTCGGAGATCTCGATGGAATCGTGCGCGAGCACAGGAAGGCGGCCCGACATGCCCCAGGGGAAGCCCGTGTCCGTCCCCGACGACGGACTCACCACCCGGCAGCGCCGCAACCGGCCGCTGCTGATCGTCCACACCGGGACGGGGAAGGGGAAGTCGACGGCCGCGTTCGGGATGGCGCTGCGAGCCTGGAACCAGGGCTGGCCGGTCGGGGTGTTCCAGTTCGTGAAGTCGGCGAAGTGGCGGATCGGCGAGGAGCGGGCGCTGCGGGTGCTGGGCGACAGCGGCGAGGGCGGCCCGGTCGCCTGGCACAAGATGGGCGAGGGCTGGTCGTGGATCCGGCGGCCCGGCTCGGAGGCGGACCACGCGGCGGACGCGCGGGAGGGCTGGGCGCAGATCAAGCGGGACCTCGCCGCCGAGACGTACCGTTTCTATGTGCTGGACGAGTTCACGTATCCGATCAAGTGGGGCTGGCTGGACCTGGACGACGTGGTGGGGACGCTGACGTCCCGCCCCGGCGCGCAGCACGTCGTCGTCACCGGGCGGGACGCGCCGGAGCGGCTCATCGGGGCCGCCGACCTGGTGACGGAGATGGGGAAGGTCCGGCATCCGATGGACGCCGGCCAGAAGGGGCAGCGGGGCATCGAGTGGTGATCCCGCGGCTTGATCGCGTGCACCGCGCACGGGTGTCCGGGGATGTCCGCCGCTCCGGCCATCACACGTGCGGTAATCCGGACAAGTCGTTGATCGTTGTCGTGGTCGTGCCTAGATTGGCAGGAGCGTGTCGCTTCCGCGGAAGGAGCAAGTCTTGTCTCTGCGCACCGAGCCGCCGTTCCGCGCCGACCATGTCGGCAGCCTGCTGCGTCCGCCGGGGCTGCTGGCCGCACGCGAGGACCATGCGAAGGGCCGCATCGACGGCGCCGCGCTGGCCGCCGCCGAGGACGCCGCCATCCGCGACGCGGTCGCCATGCAGCGCGAGGCGGGGCTGCGGTCGGCGACCGACGGGGAGTTCCGCCGCACGTCCTGGCACATGGACTTCATCTACCGGCTCGGCGGGATCAGCCCGGCCGACGAGAAGATCAAGGTGCGGTTCCACAACCCGTCGGGCGACATCGAGTTCAGCACGGCGGCGCTGCGGGTGCACGACCGGGTCCGGCTGGACGAGACGATCTTCGCCGACGATTTCGCGTTCCTGCAGAGCGCGGCCGGGGACGGGGTGACGCCGAAGCTGACGATCCCGTCGCCGAACATGGTGCACTACCGCGGCGGCCCGGCCTCGATCGACCCGAAGGTCTACCCCGACATCGAGGAGTTCTGGTCCGACCTCGCCGCCGCCTACGCCGAGCAGGTGCGGCGGCTCGGCGAGATGGGCTGCCGGTACCTGCAGCTGGACGACACCAGCCTCGCCTACCTCAACGACCCGGCGCAGCGCGCCATGATCACCGAGCGCGGCGACGACGCCGAGCACCTGCACCTGCGCTACATCAGGCAGATCAACGCCGCGGTGGCCGGGCGGCCGGCGGGCATGAACGTCACCACGCACATGTGCCGGGGCAACTTCCGCTCGTCCTGGACGGCGGAGGGCGGCTACGACTTCGTCGCCGAGGCGCTGTTCGGCGAGCTGGACGTGGACGGGTTCTTCCTGGAATACGACGACGCCAGGTCCGGGGGCTTCGAGCCGCTGCGGTTCGTCCCGCCGGGCAAGATGGTCGTGCTCGGGCTCGTCACCACCAAGCGCGGCGAGCTGGAGTCCAAGGACGACCTGAAGCGCCGCGTCGACGAGGCGTCGCGGTTCGTGCCGCTGGAGCAGATCTGCCTGTCGCCGCAGTGCGGGTTCTCCTCGACGGTCGAGGGCAATGTGCTGACCGCCGAGCAGCAGGCGGCCAAGCTGCGCCTCATCGCCGAGACCGCGCAGGAGATCTGGGGTTGACGCGGCATCCGCGCATCGACGACCTGGCCGCCATCGCCGTCCCCGAGCAGCCCGCGCTGTCCCCCGACGGCGCGCGGGCCGTCTACGTGCTGCGCACCGGCGACACCGGCGCCGACCGGAACGCGCGGGCACTCTGGCGGGTGGACGTCCCGGGCGGGCGGCCCCGGCGGCTGACCCGCGGCCCGGACGACACCGCGCCCGCCTGGTCCCCGGACGGGACGCGGATCGCGTTCCTGCGCGCGCAGGACGGCCCGCCCCAGGTGTGGCTGCTCCCCGCCGACGGCGGCGAGCCCGAGCCGCTCACCGGTCTGCCGCTCGGCGCGGGGGCGCCGGTGTGGTGCCCGGACGGCTCGGCGATCGCGTTCACCGCTCCCACCCGCCCGGCCGGCGGGGCCGGCGGCCCGGTCGTGGCCGACCGGCTCGACTACCAGGCCGACGGCCACGGGCTCGTCGGCTCCCTGCGGCGGCACCTGCACGTGGTCGACGTCGCGACCGGGCGGTGCCGGCAGGTCACTCATGGGGACTGGCACGCCGGCGACCCGTGCTGGTCGCCGGATGGGGCGCGGCTGGCGTTCACCGCCGCGACGGACCCTGATGCCGACCTGACGCTCCGCACACCCGTGCACGTCGTCGACGTCGCCCGGGACGGCGCGTCCCCCGAGGTCGCGGGTCTTCCGGAAGGGGTCGCCGGCACGGTCGCGTGGGCGCCGGACGGGCGGTCGCTGCTGGTCGCGGGCAGGACGGGGCCGCCGGTGGGCCATGCCGGGCTGCTGCGGGTCCCGCTCGGCGGCGGGACGGCCGCGAACCTGTCCGCACCGCTGGACCGCAACGTCATGACCGGTCACACGGGCTACCCGGGCGCGGTGCCCCAGTTCGGCGGCGACGGCCGCAGCGTGTTCTTCTGCGTCCGCGACCGGGGCTGCACGCACGTCTACTCGGTGCCCGCGGACGGCGGCGAGCCGCGTCCGGTGGTCACCGGCGCGGGACGTGTCGTGTCCGGCATGTCGGTCGCCGGGGGCACGGCCGTGATCGCCCTCGCCACGCCCGCGTCGTTCGGTGAGATCGTGGCCGTCGACCTCGCCACGGGGGCGGAGACCGTGCTCACCGAGCACGGCGCCGGAGTGTCCGGCATCGTCCCGTTCGCCCGGCAGGAGCGCGAGTTCACGATCTCCGACGGGACGGTCGTGCACGGCTGGCTCGTCCGCGACCCGGACGCGGCCGGACCGCAGCCCCTCCTGCTCGACGTGCACGGCGGCCCGCACAACGCGTGGAACGGCGCCGCCGACGACGTGCACCTCTACCACCAGGAATTGGCCGCGGCCGGCTGGACGGTGCTGCTGGTCAACCCGCGCGGCAGCGACGGCTACGGCGAGCGGTTCTGGCGTGCGGTCGAGGGCGCCTGGGGCACGGCCGACGCCGCGGACCTGCTGGAGCCGATCGACGCCCTGGTCGCCGCCGGCATCGCCGACCCGGACCGGCTCGCCGTCACCGGCTACAGCTACGGCGGGTTCATGACCTGCTACCTCACCGGCCGGGACGGCCGCTTCAAGGCGGCGGTCGCGGGCGGCGTCGTCGCCGACCTCACGAGCTTCGGCGGCGCCGCGCACGGCGGCCACGACCTGAGCGAGTTCGAGCTGGGCGGCCCGTTCTGGACGCGCCCCGACCGGCACGCCGCGATGTCGCCGCTGACGCACGTCGACCGGGTGACCGCGCCGACGCTGATCCTGCACGGCGCGGACGACCTGGCCTGCCCCGCCGGCCAGGCCCAGCAGTGGCACACCGCGCTGCGCGAGCGGAACGTCCCGTCCCGGCTGGTGCTCTATCCGGGCGCTTCGCACATGTTCATCCTGGACGGCCGGCCGTCCCACCGGATCGACTACAACCGCCGCGTCGTCGAGTGGGCCGAGCGGTACGCGGGCCGCGAGGCCGCGGGGCCGCACCGCGCGCCCATCGACGCCGCCCACTGGCGGCGCCGGCTCGCCGCGCTCGCCGAGCGGCACCGCGTGCCCGGCGCATCCCTCGGCATCCTGCGGCTGCGGGACGGCCGCGAGGACGAGCTCGCCGAGGCCGCGTACGGCGTCCTGAACAGGGACACCGGCGTGGAGACCACCACCGACTCGGTGTTCCAGATCGGGTCGATCACCAAGGTGTGGACCGCGACCGTCGTGATGCAGCTCGCGGAGGAGGGCCTCCTCGACCTCGACGCGCCCATCGCCGAGGTGCTGCCCGAGCTGCGGCTGGCCGACCGCGACGCCGCCAAGAACGTGACGATGCGGCACCTGCTGACCCACACCAGCGGCATCGACGGCGACGTGTTCACCGACACCGGGCGCGGCGACGACTGCCTGGAGAAGTACGCGGCCGTCCTCGCGGACGTCGCGCAGAACCATCCCGTGGGCGCCACCTGGTCGTACTGCAACGCCGGGTTCTCGCTGGCCGGACGGGTGATCGAGCGGCTGACCGGCACGACGTGGGACGAGGCCGTGCGGGCGCGGCTGTTCGAGCCGCTCGGCCTTCGCCGCACGATCACGCTGCCCGAGGAGGCGCTGCTGCACCGCGCCGCCGTCGGCCACGTGAGCCCCGGCGGGGCCGAGCCGCAGCGCGCCCCGGTGTGGCAGCTGCCGAGGGCCATCGGACCCGCCGGGCTGATCGGCGCGTCCGCCGCCGACGTGCTCGCCTTCGCGCGCCTGCACCTGACCGGCGGGCTCGCGCCCGGCGGGGCGCGGCTGCTGAGCGAGGAGGCCGCCGCCGCGATGGCCGCCCGGCACGCCGAGCTGCCCGACACCCGCACGCTCGGCGACTCGTGGGGGCTCGGCTGGATCCGGGACGCCTGGGACGGCCGGCGGCTCATCGGGCACGGCGGCTCGACGATCGGGCAGAACGCCTACCTGCAGCTGCTGCCGGACGCGGGCCTCGCCGTCGTCCTGCTCACCAACGGCGGCGACACCGACGGGCTGTACGAGGACCTGTACCGGGAGATCTTCGCCGACCTCGCCGGCGTCGCGATGCGCCCGCCGCTGCGCCCGCCCGCCGGCCCCGTCGCCGCCGACATCGGGCCGCACCTCGGCACCTACGAGCGGGCCGGCTCGCGGCTGGAGGTGCTCCGCGGCGAGGACGGGCCCGTCCTGCGGGTGACGCGGACCGGGCCGCTGGCCTCGATGCTGCCCGACACGGTGAGCGAGCACCCGATGGCCGCGATCCAGGAGGACGTGTTCGCCGTCCGGGACCCCGGCACGGACAACTGGATGCCGGTGACGTTCTACGCCCTCCCGACCGGCGAGCGCTACCTGCACTACGGCCTGCGCGCCACCCCCAAGACCGGCTGACCGGGCTCCGGCGCGTCCCGCGACCGGAGCCTGACCTTTCGGTTAATGATGGGTGAAGTTATCTCCCTGAGCGGGGATCGCGCTCCGCGGCCGGCAGTAGGCTCGCGGCGGACCCCGCGCAGGGCGGCGGCGGGGACGGGGCGGGAGAGGAACCGGGCCGGTGAGCGTGATCAATGTGGGGCAGGCCATCGTCCTCGGCATCGTGGAGGGGCTGACCGAGTTCCTCCCGGTGTCCTCGACCGGGCACCTGAAGATCACCGAGGGCCTGATGGGCATCCCGGTGGACGACAAGGCCGTCGTCGGGTTCACCGCCGTCATCCAGGTCGGCGCGATCGCCGCCGTCCTCGTGTACTTCTTCCGGGACATCCTCCGGATCGCCACCGCGTGGGGGCGCGGGATCGTCGACCCGTCCGAGCGGTACCACCACGACTACAAGTTCGCGTGGTGGGTCGTCTTCGCGACGATCCCGGTGGTCGTCGTCGGCGTCGCAGCCAAGGACCTCATCGAGGGCCCGCTCGCCTCCCTGTGGGTGGTCGCCGGGTCGCTGCTCGCCGGCAGCGTCGTGATGTGGCTCGCCGACCGGCTCGGCCGGCACAAGCGCGGCGAGGACGACACGTCCCTCACCGACGCGATGCTGATCGGGTCGTCGCAGATCCTCGCGATGCTGTTCCCCGGCTTCTCCCGGTCCGGCGCGACGATGTCGGTCGGGCTGATGCTGGGCCTCGACCGGGTCGCCGCGACCCGGCTGTCGTTCTTCCTCGGCATCCCCGCGCTGACCGGCGCCGGCCTCTACGAGCTGCCCACCGCGCTCGGCTCCGGGGTGGACGCGCTGCCGCTGGCCGTCGGCACCGCCGTGTCGTTCGCCGTCGCCTACGCGTCCATCGCCTGGCTGCTGCGGTTCGTGGCGCGGCACACCTTCACCTCGTTCGTGGTCTACCGGATCATCATCGGCCTGCTGCTGTTCGGGCTGCTCGGCGCCGGGACGCTGAACGCCTGAAAGACCGCGGGGATTGGGGAAGACTGCCACGGTCCACACCTCCGACGAGGAACGGAGCCCTGACGATCGATGAACGACGCGATGTGGGCCGGAACCGTCGCCGTCACCGGGCACGGTGACGCCGAGCTCGAGGCGTACCTCGCGCGGCCGCTGGGCGACGCCCCGCGCGGCGGCGTGGTGGTGATCCACCACCTGCCGGGATACGACTCCGGCACGCGGGAGTTCGCCCGCACGTTCGCCGCGCACGGGTACGCCGCGATCGTGCCGAACCTGTACTCGCGGGAGGGCGCGGACGTCGCCCCCGACGACCAGGCCGCCGCCGTCCGCGCGAAGGGCGGCGTGCCGGACGAGCAGCTCGTCGGCGACGTCGCCGGAGCCGCCGCGTACCTGAACGCGCTGGACCACGCCAACGGGAGGATCGGCGTGATCGGCCACTGCTCGGGCGGGCGGCACGCGTTCCTCGCCGCCTGCTCCCTCGACCTCGACGCCGCCGTCGACTGCTACGGCGCGTTCGTCGTGAACGACCCCCCGGCCGGCTCGCCGCTGAAGATGACGTCGCTGCTGTCGAAGGCGCCTGACCTGTCGTGCCCGCTGCTCGGCCTGTTCGGCGAGGACGACGAGTTCCCCGCGCCGGACGAGGTCGCCGCGCTCGACGCGGAGCTGACCGAGCTCGGCAAGGAGCACGAGTTCCACAGCTATCCCGGCGCCGGGCACGCGTTCTTCGCGGTCGAACGGCCCTCGTTCCGGCCCGCCGCCGCCAAGGACGGCTGGGCGAAGATCTTCGCGTTCTACGGCCGCCACCTGAGCGCCTGAGAGGAGACGCCATGTGCACCTACCAGACCGTCAAGGTGGAACTGGACGGCGCGGCGAAGGGCGCGGCCGGCTGGTTCACGGTGACCGACGGCGCCGTCTACGTCGACCACCCGTACCACGCGTGCCACGAGCACACGGTGAACATCGACTTCACCAACCCGGGCGACGGCCCGTCCGCGCGGGTCGCGGTCGAGCTGACCGAGGAGGCGGCGCTGGCACTGGTCGACGCCATCCAGCAGGCCCTGGCCGCCGCGCCGCCCGGCCTCGCCTCCGGCCGCGGCGCCGCCTGACGGCACGCGGTCGCCGCGCCCGGAGGCGAAGTTCGCCGAGCCTCCGCCTCACCGGGCGCGCGTGGCGTCGCTGCGGAACTCGGTGTAGGTGTAGGGGTTGTCGAGGATCTTCGTCTCGGGGACGTCGGGGTTCATCCCGGCCGCCCACGCCTCCTCCCCCATCGACGAGCGCAGGTACTCGACGGTCGCCTCGACCTCGCGGCGGGCGGCGGCCAGGTCGGTGTCGACGAGGCGGTGGTCGTGCTTGACCACGCGGCCGTTCACCACGACGGTGTGGACGTCCCCGCGCTGCGCCTGGAACGCGACGTGCCCGTAGGGGTTGAGGACGGGGAACGACACCGGCGAGTGCTCGTTCTTGATCAGCACCACGTCGGCCTTCTTGCCGGGCGCGAGGCTGCCGAGGTCGTCGCGGCCGAGCGTGCGGGCGCCGCCGCGGGTGGCCCAGTCGACGACCTGGTCGGCGCGCAGGCTGCAGTGGGTGACGGTGTCGCCCTTGCCGTGCGCCTCGAGGTGCATGCGGCAGCGGTCGGCGCCGAGCGTGGTCCGCATGGCGGAGAACAGGTCGCCGCTCCACCAGACGCTCGTGTCCATCGACAGCGACACCGGGATGTCGTGGTTGCGCAGCACCCAGGTGGGCGGGTAGCCCTGCCCGGCGCTCTGCTCGCTCTCGGTCGACACCGAGATCGACCCGCCGGTGGCGGCGATGCGGTGGTAGGAGTCCGCCGACAGGGACGCGGCGTGCACGTACACGGTCTCGGGCGTCATGAACCCGGCGTCGTGCATCTGCCTGATGCCCTCGTCGCTGGTCGCGCCCCAGACACCGGCGTGCGTGGTGACGGGCACGCCGAGGTCGCGGGCGACCTCGAAGGCGGGCTTCTCCGGGAAGGACGGGTCGCCGACCACGTCGAATGCGACCTGGAAGCCGAGCATGTCGCCGCCGCTCAACTCCCCGGCGAGGGCGCGGAACTCGGGCGTCGCGGTCCACTCGGCGGGCGGGGCCTGGATGTTGCCGTAGGCGAGGACGAACCGGCCGGGCACCGAGCGCAGCGCGTCCACCGCGGCGGCGGCGTGGTCGGGGGTCTGCAGGCCGTGCGACCAGTCGACGACCGTGGTCACGCCGGCGTCGATCGCCTCGATCGCGGCGAGCAGGTTCCCGGCGTGGACGTCCTCGGGCCGGAACCGCTTGCCGTGCTCCAGGTAGTACCAGACAAAGTACTGCGTCAGCGTCCAGTCGGCGCCGTAGCCGCGCATCGCGGTCTGCCACATGTGCCGGTGCGTGTCGATCATGCCGGGCATGACGATGCCGCCGGACGCGTCGATCTCGGCGGTGCCGTCCGGGACCGGGAGGTCCGGGCCGACCGCGCTGATCCGGTCGCCGTCGATGAGGACGTCGGCGCCGTCCAGGACCTCGCGCCCGTCGGTCATCGGCAGCACCATGCCGCCGCGCAGCACCAGGGGACGCCCCGGCTCGAACTCGCTCATCATCGTTCTCCTCGTCTCGGGACCCGACCGCCGGGAGCAGTCACGGACCGATGTCCGCTATACGGTCAAACCTGCATGCAGCCACTCTCGTCACCGGTAGTCAAAGTGTCAACCACTTGACCGCCACGGATATGGACGTGCCAGAATCGCAGTGACGGACGAATGTCCGTTGAACGGACGAACATGCGCGCAAGCGATGAGCAAGGGAGCCGGATGACTGACGACACCACGCGCGGCGGGCCGCTCTCGGGGGTGCTGGTGGCGGACTTCTCCCGGATCCTCGCCGGCCCCTACGCGACGATGCTGCTGGCCGACCTGGGCGCGGACGTGGTCAAGGTGGAGGGCCCGAAGGGCGACGACACCCGCACCTGGACGCCGCCCGCGCGCGGCGACGCCGCGACCTACTACCTCGGTGTCAACCGCGGGAAGCGCTCGATCGCGCTGGACCTGCGGGACGAGCGGGACGCCGAGGCCGCCCGCGAGCTGGCGCGCCGCGCCGACGTCCTGATCGAGAACTTCAAGCCGGGCGGCCTCGCCCGCTTCGGCCTCGACTACGACTCGGTCCGCGTCGCCAACCCCGGCATCGTCTACAGCTCGATCACCGGGTTCGGATCGGGCGCCGGGCGGAAGGTCCCCGGCTACGACCTGATGGTGCAGGCGATCTCCGGGCTGATGAGCCTCACCGGAGACCCGGACGGCCCGCCGTACCGGGCGGGCATCTCGGTGTTCGACGTGATGGCGGGCAACCACGCCGCGATCGGCATCCTCGCGGCGCTGCGGCACCGGGACGCGACCGGCCGGGGCCAGCTCGTCGAGGTGAACCTGCTGTCGTCCGCGCTGACCGGGCTCGTCAACCACAGCTCCGCCTACGTCGCCGGCGGCACCGTCCCCTACCGGATGGGCAACGCGCACCCGAGCGTGTTCCCCTACGAGCCGCTGCCGACCGCCGACAACGACCTCATCGTCACCGCGGCGAACGACGGCCAGTTCCGCAAGCTGTGCGAGGTGCTCGGCATCCCGGACGTCCCGGACGACCCGCGGTTCGCGACCAACGCCGACCGCACCGCCAACCGGGCCGAGCTGCGCCCGGTCCTGGTGGAGCGGCTGAAGCGGCGCGGCGCGGTCGAATGGTTCGAGCTGCTGGTGGACGCGGGCGTGCCGAGCGGCCCGATCAACACGATCGACGGCGGCTTCGCGATGGCCGAGCGCTTCGAGCTGGACCCGGTCGTGGTCGTCGGCGAGGGCGAGCACGCGGTGCCGACGACCCGGCACCCGATCCGCTTCTCCGAGACGCCCGCGTGCTACCGGCTGCCGCCGCCGGACCTGGACGAACACGGTGCCGAGCTGCGTAAATGGCTGTCGGAGCCGCAGGAGGACGACCGTGGCTGACACACCGGAGTACCCGACCGCGCTGGGCGCGTCCAGCCGGGAGGCGATCACGCTGCTGGGCCGCGACCTCGCGCGGGACGTGATGGGCGAGGTGGGGTTCGGCGAGCTGGCGTTCTGGCTGGCGACGCAGCGGCGGCCCACGCCCGGCGAGACGCGGGTGTTCGAGGCGGTCCTCGCCGCGCTCGCCGACCACGGCTTCACCCCGACCGCGATCGTGACGAGGCTGACGTACCTGTCGGCACCCGACTCGGTGCAGGGCGCGCTCGCCGCCGGGCTGCTGGGCGGCGGGTCCCGGTTCCTCGGCGTCACCGAGGACACGGGCCGCTTCCTGCACGACGTCCTGACCTCGGTGGACGGCGACCTGCCGTCCGACGGCGCGGGCTGGGACGCGCTGGCGCTGCGGACCGTCCAGCGGGAGCGGGAGGCGAAGCGGTTCGTCCCCGGCCTCGGCCACCACGTCCACAAGGACGGCGACCCCCGCACCCCGCGGCTGATGCAGATCGCCACCGAGGAGAACCTGTACGGCCCGCACCTGTCGCTGTTCGCCGCGATCGGCCGCGTCCACCCCGAGGTGCTCGGCAGGACGCTGCCGCTGAACGGCGCCGGCGTGTGCGGCGCCGCGCTCGCCGACCTCGGCCTGCCGCTGGAGCTGCTGCGCGGGTTCGCGCTCCTCGCCCGCACCGCCGGCCTCATCGGGCAGCTCGCCGAGGAGCTGCGCAACCCCGTCGGCAACGAGATCTTCCTGTCGGTGGACCTCAACAACCGGTCCATCGCCCCCGACCCCTACACCCCCGAGGACCGTCATGGCTGAACTGGTCGCTGTGATCGCTTCGACCCACCACCCCTTCTACCACCGCGCGAGCACCGCGACCGCCGAGGACCGCCCCGACTTCGCCGACGAGTGGGTCCGCAAGATCGAGGCGTTCCGCGAGACGCTGACGAGGGCCCGCCCGGACGTCCTGGTCATGGTCGGCTCCGACCACTTCCACCAGCTGTGGCTGGACAACATGCCGCAGTTCCTCATCGGCAAGGCGCCGTTCTACGACGCCAACTGGTACAACGAGGAACGCGAGTTCGGGCTGCCGCGCATGCTGTTCACCGGGCAGGAGGACCTGTCCGAGTACATGCTGCGCGAAGGCCTGGACGCGGGCTTCGACCTGGCGTTCTCCAACGAGCTGCGCATCGACCACTCGATCACGTGCCCGATCATCACGCTGCGTCCGCAGAACGACCTGCCGATCGTCCCGGTCTACACCAACATCTTCGCCCCGCCCCTGCCGCGGCCCAAGCGGTTCGTGCAGCTCGGACGGACGATCCGGGAGCTGGTGGAGTCGTGGCCGGGGAACCAGCGCGTCGCGGTCATCGGCACCGGCCACCTGTCCCTCGAACTGGGCGGCCCGCGCCAGTTCGGCCCGCACGGCCCCGACCCCGAGTTCGACGCGAAGGCCGTCGAATGGATCTCCTCCGGCGACATCGAGGGCTGCCTGTCCGAGGTCACCCTCGACAGCCTCCACGCCCCCGGCAACGCCACCCACGGCTTCATGGACTTCATGCTGATGATGGGCGTAGCGGGCGAAGGCAAGAAGGCCGACTACGTCGACACCTACGACCTGTTCCACACGATGGAGGCCTACTTCACCTGGTACCCGAACGGAGCGGGCGAGTGAGCAAGTATCTGTTGAACAAGTTCCTCTTCACCGTCGACCGCGATCCTGAGCTGGTCGAGCGCTACCGGAACGAGCCGGAGGCGACCGTGGCGTGGTGGGAGGAGGAACAGGCCAACCGGATCATCAACTGCCATGGGGGCGAGTCGTCGACCTGGCTGAAGTTCGACGATGTGGAGCGGGCCGCGCTCGCCGGGCATGACTACCCGAAGCTGTTCGAGCTGGGCGCGCACCCGTTCCTCACGCTGACGCTGTTCATCGCGATGTTCGAGCGCGACTACGACGAGCCGCTCGGATTCCAGCTGGAGTATGCGCGGCGGGTCTCGCACGTCACGCTGCCCTACCCCGACATCGCGACCTGAGCCGATGCGCGCTGCGGAGATCAGGGAATGCGGACGTCCGCCCGTGGTGGCGGAGCGCAAGCCTCCCGTGCCGGGCGGCGGGGAGGTCCTGGTGGACGTCCTCGCCGCACCCATCACGCCGCTCGACCTGCTGTGCGCGAGCGGCACGTCCTACTTCGGGACGCCCGCGACGCCGTACGTGCCGGGCGTGCAGGGCGTCGGGACGTCCGGGGGCCGGACGGTCTGGTTCCCGAGCCCGGCCGGAATGGCGCCGGGCGACGGAAGCATGGCCGAGGTCGCGGCCGTCCCGGAGGCGGCGCTCGTCGAGCTGCCGGACGGCGTCGACCCGGTGCGGCTCGCGGCGCTCGGGCTGTCGGCCGTCGCCGCGCACATGGCGCTGACCTGGCGCGGCGAGCTGGCCGCCGGTGAGCAGGTGGTCGTGCTCGGCGCGGGCGGGGTCGTCGGCCAGGCCGCGGTGCAGCTCGCGCGGACGGCGGGTGCGCGGCGGGTCGTCGCCGGCGCCCGGTCGCCGCGGGCGCGGGCGCGGGCGGCGCGGGCCGGAGCGGACGCGGTCGTCGCGCTCGACACCGGCGACGTCGGCGAGCTGGCCCGGCGGTTCGCCGGCGCCGCCGACGGGCCGGTGGACCTGGTGCTCGATCCGCTGTTCGGCGCCCCTGCGGCGGCGGCGGCGCGGACGCTGCGTCCGGGCGGGCGGCTCGTCAACCTCGGGAGTTCGGCGGGCGAGACGTGCCCGATCGACTCCGCCACCCTCCGCGGGAAGTCGCTGCGGCTGCTCGGCTACACCAACAACGAGCTGTCGGCCGGGCAGCGCGCGGCGTCGATCGTGTTCGTCGCGGAGCAGGCCGCGTCCGGGAGGCTGGCCGTCGCCCACGAGACCGTGCCCCTGGAGGACGCGGCGGAGGCGTGGCGGCGCCAGGGCGAGGGGACGGCGGCGGGGCGGATCGTCCTCACCCCGCGGTGACCTGGGGGACGGTCTCCAGGCGGGCGAAGTCGGCGCTGATCTCCCCCGCCGTCTGCAGCAGCAGCGGGAGGTGCTCCTCCAGGAGCTGCTCGACGGGCGTCTCGGCGGCGTGCGTGTTGACGTTGATGCCCGCGATGACCGTGCCGGAGCCGTCCCGCAGCGGCGCCGCGACCGAGCGGATGCCGCGCGCGAGCTGCTCGTCGGTCAGCGCCCAGCCGCGCGCCCGCACCTCGCGCAGTTCCGCGTCCCGCTCCGCCCTGGTGAGGTGGACGCGCGGCTCCAGCCCGGAGCGGGTCGGCTCGGCGAGGATCCGGTCGACCTCGGCGGGGTCGAGCGCGGCGAGCTGCACCTTGCCGAGCGAGGTCTGCAGCGCCGGGAACCGGGTGCCGATCTGCACCGCCAGCGCGACGATCTTCGGGACGGCGACGCGCGCGACGTAGACGATGTCGGACCCGTCGAGCTGCGCGATGGAGCACGACTCGTTCGTCCGGGCGACGAGCCGCTCCATGTGCGGGCGGGCCACGTCCCACAGGCCCATGGACCGGACGTAGGCGACGCCGAGGTCGAGGACGCGCGGGGTCAGGGAGTAGCCGCCGTCGGCGGCCCGCACGTAGCCGAGTTCCCGCAGCGTCAGCAGGATGCGGCGGGCGGTCGGCCGGGCCAGCCCGGTCGCCTCCGCGACCTGGGCGAGCGACATGACCGGCCGCCGCGCCTCGAAGGCGGTGATGACCTCCAGGCCCCGGGCCAGCGCCTCGATGAAATCCGGTCCGGTGCCTTCCCGTGGCATCGATCATCCCCTCGCCGCCGGCCGCGCCATCATTCGTCCATCATACGGACAAGTGACCGCCCGCCCCCGGACGCCCCCCGCGCATCGTTGACTTGCGGCGTGTTGTTGTTATGCGGGCCCGCATAACAACAACACGCCGCAGATCAACGGAGGAAGCGGAAGATGCCCTGGAGGACGCAGGCCGGCTTCTCGTGGTTCTCGATCTCCACGGTCAGGTCGGCGGTGACCTGGACGCCGCCGGCGATGTCCGTCACGTCGGCGAGGGTTCCGGAGAGGCGGATGCGGGAGCCGGCCGGGACCGGGGCCGGGAAGCGCACCCTGTTCAGCCCGTAGTTGATCTTCGTGGTGACGCCGGTGACGTCGAGCAGCTCCGTCCACAGCGGGATGACCAGCGACAGCGTCAGGTAGCCGTGCGCGATCGGGCCGCCGAACGGGCCGTCCTTGGCGCGCTCGGGGTCGACGTGGATCCACTGGTGGTCGCCGGTGGCGTCGGCGAACGTGTTGATCCGGGCCTGGTCCACCTCCAGCCAGCGGCTCGTGCCGAGCGAACCGCCCGCCAGGCTCTTCAGGTCCGCGAACGCGACGGTCGTGCTCATGCCTTCTTCTCCTTGCCGCCGCCGAGGCCGAGGGCCCGGACGGCGTTCTCCTTGAGGATCTTGGGACGGACGTGCGGCTTGATCTCCAGCGCGTCGAAGTCGCGCCGCCACCGGTCCGGGGTGATGACCGGGTAGTCGGAGCCGAACAGCACCTTGTCCTGCAGGAGGCCGTTGGCGTACCGGACGAGCTGCGGCGGGAAGTACTTCGGCGACCAGCCGGACAGGTCGATGTAGACGTTGGGCTTGTGGGTGGCGACGGCGAGCGCCTCGTCCTGCCAGGGGAAGGACGGGTGCGCCATGATGATCGTCAGGTCGGGGACGTCGACGGCGACGTCGTCGAGCAGCATCGGGTTCGACAGGCCGAGCCGGATGCCGCCGCCGCCCGGCATGCCCGCGCCGATCCCGGTCTGCCCGGTGTGGAACAGGGCCGGGACGCCGTGCTCGGCGGCGACCTCCAGCAGCGGGTACGCGCTGCGGTCGTTGGGCGCGAACCCCTGCAGGGACGGGTGGAACTTGATGCCGCGCATCCCGTGGTCCTCGATCAGCCGGCGGAACGTCCGGGCGCCGGCGCGCCCCTTGGCCGGGTCGATGCTCGCGAACGGGATCAGCACGTCGGGGTGCGCGGCGGCCCGCTCGGCGATCTCCTCGTTGGAGAGCGCCGGATGCCCGGTGGCGTTCTCGATGTCGACGGTGAACACGACCGCGGCCAGGCGGCGCTCGCGGTAGTGGGACGCGATCTCGTCGATCGTGGGCGTCCGGTTCTGGTCCGCGCCGAAGTACTTCGCGGACGCCTCCATGAAGTCGTCCGGCAGCGACAGGTGCCCGTGCAGGTCGGACTCCACGTGCACGTGGACGTCGATCGCCTCCAGGGCGTCCAGGTCGAGCCCGCTCATCGGGTCTGCTCCCGGGGCAGGTTCTCTCCGACGCTCTGCTGGTGCTCGGCGAAAATCGTGGGCCAGGCGGCGGCGATGTCGGCGGCGGACCAGCCGCCGTCCCGGTAGGCGGCGACGGCCTGGGTCGGGTGCGTCCACAGCGAGAGCCGGTCGCCGCCGACCCCGATCGCCTGCCCGGTGATGCCGGACGCGGCGTCCGAGGCGAGGAAGGCCACCAGCCCGGCGGCGTCCTCGGGCGTGCCGAACGCCAGCGCGCGGCGGGCGAACGGCGGCATCTCCTCGCCACGCCGCATCGCCTCGACGTAGGGGGCGAGCGCCGGGATCGTCTCGGTCATCGCGGTCGCCGCGACCGGGACGACCGCGTTCACGGTGACGTCCGCGCGGGCCAGTTCCATCGCCCAGGTGCGGACGAAGCCGACGATCCCGGCCTTGGCCGCCGCGTAGTTGGTCTGCCCGAAGTTGCCGCGCTGCCCGGCCGGGGAGCCGACCAGGATGAGCCGGCCGCCGTCGCCCTGCTCGCGGAACCGGCGCGCCGCCGCGCGGGCGCAGGTGAACGTCCCCCGGAGGTGGACCTGGACGACGGTGTCGAAGTCGTCGTCGGTCATCTTCCACAGCACCCGGTCGCGCAGGACGCCGGCGTTGGTCACCATCACGTCGAGCCGGCCGAACTCCGCCACCGCCCGCGCGACGAGCGCGTCGGCGGTCTCGGCGGGGCCGACCGCGGCGGGGTGCGCGACGGCCCGCCCGCCCGCGTCGCCGATCTGCTTCGCCGCGGCCTCGGCGGTGGCCGCATCCGCGTCGTTGACCACGACGGCCGCGCCCGCGCGGGCCAGTTCCGCGGCGTAGGCGAGGCCGAGGCCGCGCCCGGCGCCGGTGACCACCGCCACCTTCCCGTTCAGCTCCATTGCCACCTTCCCGAATCCGCTTCCGTTCCCTAGAAGTTAGATTCAGCCTTGTCGTGCGTCAAGATTTCATCGAATAAGCTTGGTGACAGCGGGAGGGCCGCGCGGCATGGTGTGATGTCCCCCGATGGCGACGACGGCGACGGAGGGACGGGCATGACCGCCGACCTGGACGCGTCCACGAGCGCACGGCCGCGCCGGCGCGCTCCGCAGCAGCTGCTGTTCAGCTTCCTCGGGTCGCTCGTCCTCGACCGAGGCCACCCGCCGATCAGCTCGCGGGTCTTCCTGCACCTGCTCGACGACCTCGGGGTCGCGGAGGCGGCGGGCCGCGCCACCCTCGCCAGGATGACCCGCAAAGGGCTGCTCGCCCGCGTCCGGGAGGGGCGCACCGCCCGGTTCTCGCTCACCCCGTGGGCGGAGGAGCTGCTGCGCGAGGCGAGGCCGCGGGTCCGCTCCGCGCGGCCGTTCACCCATCCGGGCGGCGAGTGGACGCTGCTCAGCTACTCGATGCCGGAGAGCCGCCGCGACCTGCGGCACCAGATCCGCGCCCGGCTGATCTGGGCCGGGTTCGGCGGGCTGCGGGACGGGCTGTGGATCGCGCCCGGCCGGGTCGACATCGCCGCGATCTTCGACGGGCCCGAGTTCGCCGGGCTGGGCGAGCTGGCCGACGCGTTCTACTCCGTCCCGGTCGAGGGCACCGACGTGCCGCGGCTGCTGCGCCGGGCATGGGACGTCGACGCGATCCGCGCCGAGCACGAGGCGTTCATCGCGACCTGGACGCCGGACCGCGAGCGGACCGGGCGCCCGCTGACCCGGCTGACCCTGCTCGGCGCGGACTGGCTGCAGCTGCTGCGCACCGACCCCGGCCTGCCCGCCGAGCACCTCCCGGACGGCTGGCCCGCCGCCGCGTCCACCGCCCTGTACCGGGAGCGGTTCGCCGTCCTCGAACCGGACGCGGCCGCGCAGCTCGGCAGGCTCCTCGCCGACGACGCCGGGCGCCGCTGAACCCGCCCCGGCGGTGGCGCGCAGCGTCCTACCTGTACGGGCCTGCGGCGGATGCCCCGCCGGAACGCACGCCGATCCCGGGACCGCCGAGATCCGCACAGCGGATTTCCGCGCAGCCATTTATGGAATGGCCGAAAAGCGGAATCGCGGGGCGAGTCGCCGAGACGATCTAGCGGACGGGCGCGGCGCACCGTACTTTGGCTGCATCGCCGCGCTCGTCAGCAGTACGAGTTCGTCATCGGCGCCGTGCTCATCGGAGAGCCGCCCGTTCACGGGCGCGCTCCCACGCGTCCGCAGAAAGGGCCGCAATGGAGAATCCGCTCGTCATCGACCCGACCGGCAGCGATGTCCAGGGGGAGGCCGCGAAACTGCGGGCCAGGGGCCCGGTGACGCCCGTGGAACTGCCGGGCGGCGTCGTCGCGTGGGCGGTCACCGGCCAGGAGCAGCTCAAACGGCTGCTGGCCGACCCCCGCGTCTCCAAGGACCCGAACCGGCACTGGGCGAAATGGATCAGCGGCGAGGTCGGCGAGGAATGGCCGCTCAGCCTGTGGGTGTCGGTGAAGAACATGTTCACCGCCTACGGCGAGGAGCACCGCCGGCTCCGCGCGATCATCTCCCGCGCGTTCACCCCGCGCCGCACCGAGGTGCTCCGGCCGGACGTCGAGCGGATCACCGCCGGCCTGCTCGACGGGCTCGCCGCCTCCCCCGGCGGGCGCGCCGACCTGCGCGAGGCGTTCGCCTACCCGCTGCCGATCGAGGTGATCTGCCGGCTGTTCGGCGTCCCGGACGCGAGCCGGCCGGCGCTGCGGCGCTGCGTGGACGGCATCTTCAACACGGCGCTGACGCAGGAGGAGGCGGTCGCCAACCAGATGGAGATGTACGGCATCCTGCAGGACTTCGTCGCGTTCCGGCGCCGCGAGCCCGCCGACGACCTGGCCGGCGTCCTCATCTCCTCCCGCGACGAGGACGGCTCGCAGCTCAGCGAGACCGAGCTGGTCGACACGCTGATCCTGATGATCTCGGCCGGGCACGAGACGACGGTGAACCTGCTCGACCAGGTGATCACCGCGCTGCTGACGCACCCGGAGCAGCGCGCACTCGTCCGGTCCGGCCGGGTGCCGTGGACCGAGGTGATCGAGGAGGCGCTGCGCTGGCAGGCGCCCGTCGCGAACCTGCCGCTCCGCTACGCCGTCGAGGACATCGACGTCGACGGCGTCACGATCGGGAAGGGCGAGGCGATCCTCGCCGCCTACGCGGCCGCCGGGCGCGACCTTTCCCTGCACGGCGACGACGCCGACCTGTTCGACGTCGAGCGCGCGAACAAGGAGCACATCTCCTTCGGCCACGGCGTGCACTTCTGCGTCGGTTCGCATCTGGCGCGAATGGAGGCCGAGATCTCGCTGCCCGCGCTTTTCGAGCGCTTCCCGGATATGGAGCTGGCGGTCGATCCGCCGGAACTGCCTCCGGTCGAGTCGTTCATCTCCAACGGCCACCGCTCGCTGCCGGTCACGTTGAATTCGTAGGGTTCCCGCCGCGTTCTCCCCGGCTCACCGGGATCGGTCAGCCGGGGGCGCGGCGCGCCCTCGCCCGGCGTTTCCCCTCGTGCATGGCCTGGACCCGCGCGATCGGAATCGTGTGCCCGTGCTCGATCAGTTCGGCGGGCAGGGCCTGCGGTTCGGGCATGAGCTCCGACCACGGGTCGCGGTCGCCGAGGACGCCGAGCGCGGTCCTGATCGTGAAGTCGGCCGGGGCGACGCCGTCGAGGTCGTCCCACGCGACGGGGAACGAGACGGGCGTGCCGGGGCGGATGCGCGGGCTGTAGGCGGCGGCCACGGTCGCGCCGCCAGCGCGGGTCGAGTCGAGGAACACCTTGCCGCCCCGGTCCTCGCGGATGAACGCCGTCGTCGCGAGGCCGGGGTCGAGCCGTTCGGCGCGGACGCCGAGCGCGCGGGTGGCGGCGGCGACGTCCTCGGCGGGCGTCCGGCCGTCCAGCGGTACGAACACGTGCACGCCCTTGGCGCCGCTGGTCTTCACCGCGCCCCGCAGCCCGGAGTCGTCCAGCGCCCGCCGGACGAGGTGCGCGGCGCGGACGGCGGCGCCGAACGCGTCCGCCCCCGGCGGGTCGATGTCGATGACCAGGTGGGTGGGGCGGTCGGGCGCGTCCGCGCGGAACAGCGGCGGGTGGTACTCGACGGCGCGCTGGTTGGCGAACCACAGCAGCGTGCGGCGGTCGTCGCACAGCGCGTACGACACCTCGCGCCGGGACGTCTCCGCCCACACCTGCACCGTCCGCACCCACTCCGGCGTGTACTTCGGGGTGTTCTTCTGCATGAACGGCTTCTGGCCGCGCAGCACGCGGATCACCGACAGCGGGCGCCCGGCGAGCTGCGGGACGATGCGCCCGGCGACGGCGTCCAGGTAGTCGACCAGGTCGCGTTTCGTCGCGCCGGCCCCCTCGAACAGGGGCTGGTCCAGGTTGGTCAGCCGGACCCCGGCACGCTCCTCTTCGGCGCTCACCCCACCACCTTCGCACGTGCGTCCGACAACGCCGGGTGTAGCGTCGCGTCCATGTACGTTCCGGCGCATTTCTCCGCAGGCGACGCCGAGGTCCGGGAGCTGCTGGCCGGGTGCGACGCGGCCGACCTGGTGACGAGCACGCCGCGGGGGCTCATCGCCACGTTCCTGCCCGTCCTCTACGACCCGTCGGCGGGCGAGCACGGCGCGATCCTGGCGCACGTCGCCCGCAACAACGACCAGTGGCGCGAGCCCGCCGCCGGAGAGTCACTGTTCATCCTGCACGGCCCGGACGCGTACGTGTCGCCGTCCTGGTACCCGTCCAAGCGCGAGCACGGGCGCGCGGTGCCGACGTGGAACTACCTGACCGCGCACGTCTACGGCCGGCTCGTCGTCCACGACGACCCCGCCTGGGTGGAGTCGATGGTGCGCCGCCTGACCGAGCGCCACGAGAGCGGCCGCGAACCCTCGTGGTCGGTGGACGACGCCCCGCCGAGCTACATCGCGGGCCAGTTGCGCGCGATCGTCGGCCTGGAACTGGTCATCACCCGGATCGAGGCCAAGGCGAAGATGAGCCAGAACCGGCCGGAGGCCGACCGCGCCGGGGTCGTGGACGGCTACCTGGCCGAGGGCGACACCACGATGGCCGAGGCCGTCCGCGACGCCTAGCCCCCTCGCCGGCGCGTCTCCCTCAGCCCAGCAGGTCGAGAGTCGTGGTGACGTGGGGGACGTGGCCGGCGGCGCAGGTGTGGGACGCGACGTCGGCGCCCACGCCCAGCGCGGTCGGGATGAGGCGGTTCGTGCGGAACGCGATGCCGGGGTCGCGGAGCATCGGGTTGGCGCCCGGGACCACCTCCGAGAGCAGCACGAACGTCGGGTCGATGACCTTGGTGGCGCCGTCCTCGTCCTCGACCTCCACCCAGGCGTGCACGAGGTCGGGCAGGCCGACCAGCCAGCCGATCCGCGTCGTCGCGGGGATGCCCTCCTCGCGGCAGAGGCGGGCGATGTAGCGGCTGGCGGAGCCGCAGCTCGCGAACCCGCGCGGGATGAGGGACTCGTCGTTGCGCATCGCCTCGGGGAGGCGCAGCCAGCGCAGCTCCGCGCCCATGAACTCGCGCAGGATCGCGCGGAGCGCGGGCGAGCGCAGCACCGGGCAGTCGCCGACCGTCCGCAGGACGGCGGACAGGGTGAGCGCGGGGCCGGACGCGCGGGCGGTCGCCGACGTCCCGGCGGGGACGTTGCGCGCCGCGCCCGCCGGATGCGCGCGGACCTGGCGGACCTTCCCGCCGTACGCGCCGGTCCGCGGCCGGGCGAGGGTGTTGCGGGCGCCGGGGGCGCAGCCGTCGGGGGCGCCGCAGGCGACCCGCAGCTCGAACCGGGACATGCGGGGCGCCATGAGGTCCTCGCAGGACGAGCGGGTCCAGCCCAGGGCGGCCGCGACGCCCCGCTCGATCCCGGTGCGCCCGGAGCCGGAGTACAGGGCCAGGTTGAAGATGTCGCGGGAGTCGAGCCGTTCGCGGCCGCGGTCGCCGGTGGCCGGGAGCCCGTGCCGGATCAGGTCGGACAGCGTGCGGTCGTCGCAGGCGAGCATCGCGGCGGCCTCGGCCCGGCCGGTGTCGGGACGGCGGTGCTCCGGGGGGATGACGAGGATGCCGTCGAGCGTGCGCAGCAGGGGGTGAGCGGCGGCACGGGCCATGTCAGCGCTGCACGAAGCGGTAGTCGGACGGGTCGAGGCGGCGGGTGCGGCGGCGGTAGTCGAGCATCGAGCCCGGCCAGTTGCTGGCGTTGCGGCCGTCGCCCCGCAGGTACCAGCTGCCGCAGCCGCCGGCGTTCCAGACCGTCCGGCCGAGGCGGCGCTGGAGGCGCTCGTCGAACGCGGAGAGCACGCCCTCGCGGACGTCCATGTACAGCACCTCCGGGTCGCGCAGCGCACGAACGGCCTGCACGATGTAGGCGATCTGGCTCTCCAGCATGTGTACCACCGACCCGGAACCGACGTTGGTGTTGGGCCCGTACATCAGGAAGAAATTCGGGAAACCGGCGACGGCCAGGCCGAGGTAGGCGCGCGGCCCGTCCCGCCAGGCGTCCTCCAGCGCGCGGCCGTCCAGTCCCGTGACGCGCATCGGCGCGACGAAGCCGTGCGACCGGAAGCCGGTGCCCATGATGATGGTGTCGGCCGGATGCGACCTCCCGTCGGCGGTGACGACCGCGTCCGGGGTGACCTTGACGATCGCGCTGGTGACGACGTCCACGTGCGGCAGGTTGAGGGAGCGGTAGTAGTCGCTGGAGACCAGGACGCGCTTGCAGCCCAGCTCGTAGTCGGGCGTCAGGTTCCTGCGCATCTCCTTGTCGCGCACCGACCACCGCGTGGTGCGGCAGAGCGCGCGGATGTGCGCCGACAGCACCCGGCGTCCGCGCGGCGAGATCAGCATCGGGTTGAGCAGCACCTCGAACCAGACGAAGACCCCGAGCCGGGACAGCCGCTGCAGGACGGGGACGCGGCGGTTGAGCCAGGACCGGGCGCGGGGGTAGCGGCGGTCCCACTTCCAGCCCACCCACTGCGGTTCGCGCTGGAACACGGTCAGCCTGGCCGCCTCCGGCGCGATCCGCGGGACGAACTGGACGGCGCTCGCCCCGTTGCCGACGACGGCGATCTCGCGTCCGGAGAGGTCGCGGCCGTGGTCCCACTCCGCGGAGTGGAAGACGGTGCCGCCGAACGACTCCAGGCCCGGGATGTCGGGGACGGACGGCCGGCTGAGCTGCCCGCACGCGGAGACGAGCACGTCCGCCTCGCGGGTCTCCCCGCCGGCGGTCCGCAGGGTCCACCGGCCGGACCCGGCGTCGAACTCGGCGGCGGTGATCTCCGTGCCGAACGCCATGTGCTCCATGACGCCGTACTTGCGGGCGCACGCCCGCAGGTAGTCGAGGATCTCCGGCTGCGGCGCGAACCTGCGCGACCAGTCGTGCTTCGGCTCGAAGGAGTAGGAGTACAGGTGCGACGGCGCGTCGCAGGCGGCGCCCGGGTAGGTGTTCTCGCGCCACACCCCGCCGACGTCCCCGGCCCGCTCGAACACGGTGAAGCCGGTGAGGCCCGCGCGCTTCAGGCCGATGGCGAGTCCCAGCCCGCTGAACCCGCTCCCCACGATCGCGACCGACGGTCCGCCCATGGCACGTCCCTTCAACGCCCATGCCACCCTAACCTCTCATTGGCGACCCGCCAATAGTGCCGCGGACGAGACCCCGGCGACCTCGCCCGGCCGTCGGGTCAGCGCGGCCGCCAGGGCGATTCCGGGGACGTGGGACGGGGGTCGGCGCTGACCCGGAGGGCGTAGGTGGGGGTCGGCGCCTGCGCGACGGGGCCGAGGTAGACGTGCCCGGTCAGATGGCACCATGCGGGAAGGTCGAGGGGAGCCGCCGGATCGGCGGCCATCAGGTGGACGACCGTGCCGGGCGCGAGCTCCGCGAGATGCGCCCGCAACTCCAGCAGGAGGCGCACGCAGGAGCGGTCGCCGCCGTCGATCACCACCGGCTCCGCGCTCACTCCCGCACCCCGCTCACTCACACCCCGGTTCTGGCAGCCCACAGGGTGAAATATAGGGCTTTGCCACGACATATCAGCAGACAGGGGCACACGACCGTCCTCCCCTCCCCCTCGGGACGGCGCCCGGGCGCACCGGAGGTGGGCGTGATATCCGGGCGTTCAAAAGCGACAGAACAGGATGAAACGCCAGGGAACGCGTCCGTCCCCGATATGAGGGAGGGACGTCCTAGACTTGACCCTTCCTTTGAGGTTTCGTCCAGGATCAACGCTTACAGTCGCAGTGAAGTACCCCCCGTTGTCACTCAGGTGAGGAAACCGACTTTGGGGCGAACCATGGATCTCGGAGCAGCGCGGGTGGAGATCACGCAGACCTGCGGGACGCTGACGTTCCCCGACGAGGTCGACCTGAGCAACGGCGAGGAGATCCTCGCGCAGGCCATTCGGCTCCTCGACTCCGGGGCACCGGCCCTGATCCTCGACCTCACCGACTGCGCGTTCTGCGACTCCAACGGGCTCAACGTCATCACCCGGTCGCAGATGCGGGCGAGCGAACTCGGCGTCCCCATGTGGGTGGTGCTCCCGCCGCGCGGCCTCGTCCGCCGGGTGTCCGACGTCGCCGGGCTGCAGCGCCGCGTCGCGATCGCGCCGGACGTGACGACGGCGCGCGAGGCGATCGCCGCGCACGGCTGACCCGCGCCCTGGTCAGCGTTCGAGGACGCGGTCGATCCATGCGTCGGAGTTCTCCAGCATCAGCTGCCCCGCGCCGAGCACGCTGGCGTCGCGGCCCGCGCGGGACGTGGCGATCTCCAGGTTGCGGGTGGCGAGGGGCAGGCAGCGCTCGTAGATGACGCCCCGGATGGTGGCGACGAGCGGTTCGGCGTTGGACAGGCTGCCGCCGATGACGAGCGCGTCCGGGTTGAAGAAGTTCACGAGGCCGGTCAGCACGTCCCCGATGAGCCGGCCCGCGGTGCGCACGGCGCTGGTGGCCTGCGGGACGCCGTCGGCGACGAGGTCGACGATCTCGGACGGATGCTCCACCGCGATGCCGTGCCCGGCGAGGGACGCGGCGAGCGCGGCTCCGCTGGCGTGGGCCTCCAGGCAGTCGGGGTGGCCGCAGGAGCAGTCGACGGTCGCCTCGGACAGGATCCGCACGTGGCTGATGTCGCCGGCGGCGCCGCGGCCCCGGTGCAGCCGGCCGTCCACGATGACGCCGCAGCCGATGCCGCTGCCGAGCTTGATGACCATCAGGTTGTCCAGGGACGGCCAGGACGCGCGGTGCTCCCCGACGGCCATGAGGTTGGCGTCGTTCTCGACCAGGACGGGGACGCCGGCGTGCCGGGTCACGAAGTCGCGGACGGGGAAGTCGTTCCAGCCCGGCATCCGGGACGGTGAGACGACCTGGCCGGTCGCGGGGTCGACCGGTCCGGGCAGGCCGATGCCGATGCCGCGGACGGGGACGTCCGCCAGCCCGTGCTCGCGGGCGAGGCCGCGCAGGCTCCGGGTGACCGCGGTCAGCGTCTCCTCGGGCCCGACGGCGATGTCGCAGGCGAGGTCGGACACCGCGAGCGGCGTCCCGGCGAGGTCGGCGGCGGCGAGCCGGGCGTGGTGCGCGCCGAGGTCGGCGACGAGGAAGACGCCCGCCTCCCGGGCGAGCCGGAGGCGGCGGGGCCGCCGGCCCCCGCGCGAGGCCCCGGCGCCCTCCTCGGCGAACAGGCCGGCCGCGATGAGCTGCTCGACCCGCAGCGAGACGCTGGAGGCGGCGAGCCCGGACAGCCGGGCGAGCTCGGCCCGCGACTCCGCCCGGCCGGTCGCCACCAGCCGCACGAGCGCCGCCGGTCCGTCGTCTCCCTTGTTGCGCACCACAGATAGATAGCATGCGCGAACTTGGTACAGCAACGCGTTGACTTACATCGATTTGACGAACTATCGTCCGACTTGGCTTCGATTTCGAAGGAAGTTGGATCGTAGGTGACCGAATGATCGAGGTGCGCGGCCTCAGCAAGCGCTTCGGCGGGCACACCGCCCTGCACGACGTCGATCTGGACGTCGCGCACGGCGAGGTCGTCGTGGTGATCGGCCCGTCCGGGTCGGGCAAGTCGACGCTCTGCCGGTGCCTCAACCGGCTGGAGACGCCGGACGAAGGCGTGATCCGCATCGACGGCGAGGAGCTGCCCGCCGAGGGGCGCGCCCTCGCCCGGCTGCGCGCCGACGTCGGCATGGTCTTCCAGTCGTTCAACCTGTTCCAGCACAAGACCGTCCTGCAGAACATGACGCTCGCGCCCACGCGGGTGCGCGGGCTGTCGCGCGCCGAGGCGGACGAGCGCGGGCGCGAGCTGCTCGACCGCGTCGGCATCGGCGAGCAGGCGGACAAGCTGCCCGCGCAACTGTCCGGCGGCCAGCAGCAGCGCGCCGCGATCGCCCGCGCGCTCGCGATGCGGCCGAAGGCGATGCTGTTCGACGAGCCGACGTCCGCGCTCGACCCTGAGATGGTCGGCGAGGTCCTCGACGTGATGACCGGCCTCGCCCGCGACGGCATGACGATGGTCGTCGTCACGCACGAGATGGGGTTCGCCCGCAAGGTCGCCGACCGCGTCGTGTTCATGGCGGACGGCGAGGTCGTCGAGACCGGCACCCCGGCCGCCTTCTTCGACTCCCCCGCCACCGACCGGGCCCGGGACTTCCTGGCCAAGGTCCTCAGCCACTAGTGGCACCCCCGGCGCGCCGCCCATGGCGCGCCACCCGAGAAAGGTTGATGATCATGGTGCGTACCCCTGCGGGGCTGCGGCGGGCGGCGGTGGCCGCGGTCGCCGCGCTGTCGCTGACGGGCCTGGCGGCCTGCTCCGGCGGCGACTCCGACTCGGCCGTGCCCGGCGCCGGCGGCGGCGCGACCGACGACCTGCTCGCCTCGGCGCCGGTCGCGGCGGACATCCCGGCCGGCTCCACCATGGAGAAGATCAAGCAGCGCGGCGAGCTGGTCGTGGGCGGTTCGCTGGACGCCCCGCTGCTGTCGCAGCAGAACCCGGCGACCAAGAAGGTCGAGGGCCTGGACGCCGACTTCGGCCGGCTGCTCGCCAAGTACATCATCGGCAAGCCGAACGTGAAGATCGTCAACTCGGCGTCCGAGACGCGCGAGGCGCTGCTGTCCAACGGCACGGTGGACGTGGTCTTCCAGACCTACAGCATCACGCCGGAACGCGCCGAGCAGGTCGCGTTCGCCGGGCCGTACTACAGCTCCGGCCTGGTCATCGCCACCAAGAAGGACACGACGGGCATCACGGGCCCGGACGACCTCAAGGGCAAGACGATCATCGCGGGCGCCAACACCCCGGCGATCCCGGCGATCAAGAAGGTCGCCCCGGACGCGAAGATCGTCACGTTCGGCAGCGACCCCGAGTGCGTCCAGGCGCTCAAGCAGGGCCGCGGCGACGCCTACGTCCAGGACGAGGCGGTGCTGCTCGCGACCGCCGAGCAGGACCCGTCCATCCAGATCCAGGGCAAGCCGTTCACCAGCGACCCGTACGGGATCGGACTCAAGCACGGCGACGCCCAGATGAAGCAGTTCGTCAACGACTGGCTCACCGAGATCCAGAAGTCGGGGCTGTGGGCGAAGGTCTGGAAGAACTCGATCGGCACGGTCGTCCAGGGTGAGGCCCCGCAGCCGCCCGCGATCGGCTCCGCGCCCGGCTCGGAGTAAGTCCCCCTCCGATGGACGTCATCACCGACCACCTCGGGGAGTTCGGCGACGGGCTGCTGCTCACCGTCGAGCTGACGCTGCTGTCGCTCGCCGGCGCGCTCGCCGCCGGGATCCTCGTCGCCGCGATGCGGGTCAGCCCGGTGCGCGTGCTGCGCGCCGCCGGGATGGCCTACGTCGAGGTCCTGCAGAACATCCCGCTGCTGGTCTGGCTGGTCATCGCCGTGTTCGGGCTCCCCGAGATCGGGGTGATCGCCGGGCTGTTCACCACCTCGGCCGTCGTCATCGCCCTCTACCAGGGGGCGTACACGGCCGAGGCGATCCGGTCCGGGATCAACGCGGTGCCGGCCGGCCAGGGCGAGGCCGCCCGGGCCCTCGGGCTGACGTTCGTCCAGTCGCTGCGGCTGGTCGTCCTCCCGCAGGCGCTGCGGACGGTCGTCCAGCCGCTCGGCAACATCGCGATCATGACGCTGATGAACACCGCGCTCGCGGCGGCGGTCGGCGTGGTCGAGCTGACCGCCGCCGCGAACCAGGTCAACCTCGCCGAGGCCCAGCCGATCTGGATCTTCGTGACGGCGGGCCTGATGTACATGGCGCTGTCGGGGGTGTTCGGCCTCGTCACCGGCGGTCTGGAACGGAAGCTGGCGATCCTGCGATGAGCGGCAAGGGGAGTTCCGCGCGGCTGCTGTTCGACGAGCCGGGCCCGCGCGCCCGGCGGCGCATCCGGATCACGACCGCGCTGACCGTGCTCGCCGGGGCCGTCCTCGTCGCGCTCGCGCTGCGGCAGTTCGCCGACAACGGCCAGCTCGCCGCCGACCGCTGGCGCCCGTACGGCACCTGGGTCATGTGGCGGTACCTGCTGGAGGGCCTGCGCTCCACGCTGTACGCCGCGGTCGTGTCGATCGCGCTGTCGATGGCGGCGGGCATCCTGCTCGCGCTCGGGCGGGTGTCGCCGTCGCGCTGGCTGCGCGTCCCGGCCGCCGCCTATGTCGAGATCGTCCGGACGATCCCGGCGCTGCTGCTGGTCTACGTCGTGCTGTTCGCGCTGCCGAAGTACGGGGTCGACCTGCCGCTGTTCTGGAAGCTCGTCGTGCCGCTGTCGGTGTCCAACGCCGCCGCGTTCGCGGAGATCTTCCGGGCCGGGATCCGGTCGGTGGAGCGCGGCCAGCTGGAGGCGGGCCTCGCGCTCGGCCTGACGCGCGGCCGGGCGATGCGGCTGATCGTGCTGCCGCAGGCGGCGCGGCGGGTGCTGCCGTCGCTGGTCAGCCAGTCCGCCGGGCTGCTCAAGGACACCTCGCTCGGGTACGTCGTCAGCTACGCCGAGCTGCTCTACAGCGGCAAGGTCCTCGCCAACTACAACCACCTGCTCATCCAGACCTACCTGGTGGTCGCGCTGATCTACCTGGTCATCAACGCGTCGCTGGCCAAGCTCGCGCGGACGCTGGAGGCGCGGCAGCGCACCCGTCCCTCGCGGGCCGTCCGCGAGGCCGTCCCCACCGCGAAACCCTGAGGGAAAGTGATGTACGAAGTGCTGGCCGAGGTCGTCCGGAACGGCTTCGCCGAGAGCCGCCACTACGGCAGCGTCGCCGGGCTCGCCCCGGACGGCACCCTCGCCCACGCGCGCGGCAACCCGGAGGAGACGGTCCTGCCGCGCTCCACCACCAAGCCGTTCCAGGCCCTGGCGTGCCTGTGGGCGGGCGCGCCGCTGGCGGGCGAGCGGCTCGCGATCGCGGCGGGCAGCCACACCGGCGAGGACTTCCACGTCAAGACGGTGGAGGCGATCCTCGCGGACGCCGGCCTGGGCGTGGACGCCCTGCGGTGCCCGCCGTCCTGGCCGGAGGACGAGGCGACGAGGGCCGCGCTCATCCGGGCGGGCGAGGGCGAATCGCGAGTCCGGATGAACTGCTCCGGCAAGCACGCCGCCATGCTCGCCGCCTGCGTCGCGAACGGCTGGCCGGTCGACACCTACCTCGACCCGTCGCACCCGCTCCAGCGGGCGGTGCGGCAGGTCATGGCGGACGCGGCCGGCGAGGAGCCGGCGCCCGTCGCGGTGGACGGCTGCGGCGCGCCGCTGTTCGGCCTCACGCTGACCGGTCTCGCGCGGGCCGCCCGCTCCCTCGTCCTGTCCGAGGGGTCGCGCCCGGTCGCGGACGCCATGCGCGCCCACCCCGAGTACGTCGGCGGGACCGGCCACGCCAACACCGAGTTCATGCGGGCGCTGCCCGGCACCCTCGCCAAGGGCGGCGCGGAGGGCGTGTTCATCGCCGCGACCGCCGATGGCCGCGCCGTCGCGGTGAAGGTCATCGACGGCAGCCCCCGCGCCACCACCGCCATCGCGCTGCGCGCGCTCGCCGCGCTCGGCGCCGACACCGGACCCGCCGGCGCGCTGGGCGCCGTCCCCGTGCTCGGCGGCGGACGCCCGGTCGGCGAGATCCGCACCACCGAGGAAGGACGTCAGTGAGCCTCACCTACGAGATCTGCATCGACAGCGTCGCGGGCGCCATCGCCGCCGAGAAGGCGGGCGCGCACCGCGTCGAGCTGTGCGCGGCGCTGTTCGAGGGAGGGCTCACCCCGACCCTGGGCACGGTCCGCGCGGCGCTCGCCGCCGTGTCGTCCATCAAGGTGAACGTCATCGTCCGCCCGCGCGGCGGCGACTTCATCTTCGACGAGCACGAGGTCGCGGCGATGGAGCACGACGTCGCGCTCATCCGCGAGGCCGGCGCGCACGGCGTGGTGATCGGCGCGCTGACCCCGGCGGGCGCGATCGACCGGCCCGTCGTCGAGCGGCTCCTCGCGGCGGCCGGCGGCCTGCCCGTCACCTTCCACCGCGCCTTCGACATGGCCGCCGACCCGTTCGCCGCGCTGGAGGAGCTCATCGGACTGGGCGTCGACCGCGTCCTCACCTCCGGGCAGGACGTGAGCGTGCTGGAGGGCGCGCCGCTGATCGCCGAGCTGGTGCGGCGCGCGGGCGACCGCATCATCGTCATGCCCGGCGGCGGCGTCACCGACCGGAACGTGGCCCGGGTCGTCGCGGCGACCGGCGCCCGCGAGATCCACTTCGCCGCGCTGAGCGAGCAGCCGAGCCCGGCCGTGCACCGCAACCCGTACCCGTTCATGGGCGGCGAGCTGCGGCAGCCGGAGTACCGGCGGCTCGTCACGACCGCCGCCGGCGTCGACTCGGTCATCCGCGCGGCCGGCTAGCCCGGCCGAGCGGGCCCGGGGGGGGACGAGATCCCGGCAGGTGCGACCTGCCGGGATCTCGCGCATTCGGGGCATCGCTCCCCCTGGCACGGCAGTTCTTTACATGATCTTGTGGTGGCGGAGATGGCCGCGGGTTGCGGACGGGGCATGGATGTCTGGGACCGAAGACGGGGGACGGCGCCGACGAGCGGGAGCGGGCACATGCAGGTGAAGCTGGAGGGCGAGCTCGGTCGCATTCCGATCCTGGACGTGGCACCGGTGGTGGGGTGTGGCCGGTGGCCGGCGAAGGCCGTGGTGGGTGAGACGGTCGAGGTGTCGGCGACGGTGTTCCGTGAGGGGCACGAGATGCTGGGTGCGGCGGTGGTGCTGCGGACGCCCGATGGCGAGGAGCTGCCGGGGCAGCGGATGGCCGAGGTCGGGGTCGGTCTGGACCGGTGGTCGGCGCGGGTGACGCCGACGGAGCTGGGGTCGTGGTCGTTCCGGGTGGAGGCGTGGGGCGATCCGATCGCGCACTGGTGGCATGACGCGCAGATCAAGGTGCCGCGCGGCCAGGACGTCGAACTCATGCTCGCCGAGGGCGCGGCGCTGTTCACGCGGGCCGCGCGCGAGGTGCCGGCGAAGGACCGCCGCGTCCTGACCCGGCTCACGCGGCTCCTGCCGGACGAGGACGTGGACGTGCTCGAACGGCTCGCCGCGGCCAGTGCCCCGACCGTGCTGGACGTGTTGGAGCGTCATCCGCTGCGGGATCTGTTGACCGTGTCGGACTGGTACCCGCTGGTGGTGCACCGCCAGCGCGCCCTGTACGGGGCGTGGTATGAGTTCTTCCCCCGCTCCGAAGGGGCCTCGTTCGATCCGATGGGGCGGCGGGGGCCGACCTCGGGCACCTTCCGCACCGCGATGAAACGGCTGCCCGCGATCGCCGACATGGGCTTCGACGTGGTCTACCTCCCCCCGATCCACCCCATCGGCACCACCCACCGCAAAGGCCCCAACAACACCCTGGACGCCGGCCCCTACGACCCCGGCTCCCCCTGGGCCATCGGCTCACCCGACGGCGGCCACGACGCGATCCACCCCGACCTGGGCACCCTGGAAGACTTCGACGCCTTCGTCGCCTACGCCGCCGACCACGGCCTGGAAGTAGCCCTGGACCTGGCCTTGCAATGCTCCCCCGACCACCCCTGGGTCCGCGAGCACCCCGAATGGTTCACCACCCGCGCCGACGGCACCATCGCCTACGCCGAGAACCCGCCCAAGAAGTACCAGGACATCTACCCCCTCAACTTCGACAACGACCCCGACGGCCTCTACACCGAGGTCAAACGCCTCCTGCACCACTGGATGGACCACGGCGTGCGGATCTTCCGCGTCGACAACCCCCACACCAAACCCGTCGCGTTCTGGGAACGGCTCCTGGCCGACATCAACACCACCGACCCCGACGTCCTCTTCCTGGCCGAGGCCTTCACCCGCCCCGCCATGATGCACACCCTGGCCAAAACCGGGTTCCACCAGTCCTACACCTACTTCACCTGGCGCAACGCCGCCGACGAACTCACCGAATATTTCACCGAACTCACCGGCCCCGCCGCCGCCTACATGCGACCCAACCTGTTCACCAACACCCCCGACATCCTCAACGAATACCTCCAGCACGGCGGCCGGCCCGCGTTCGAGATCCGCGCCGTCCTCGCCGCCCTGCTCTCACCCACCTGGGGCATCTACTCCGGCTACGAACTGTGCGAGAACACCCCCGTCCGCCCCGGCAGCGAGGAATACCGCGACTCGGAGAAATACCAGTACCGGCCCCGCGACTGGGACACCGCCGACCGCGACGCCACCACCATCGCCCCACTGATCACCCGGCTCAACACCCTCCGCAACACCCACCCCGCCCTCCAGCAACTCCGCAACCTGCACTTCCACCACATCGACCAACCCGAACTCCTGGCCTTCTCCAAACGCCACATGGACGACGTCGTGCTCGCCGTGGTCAACCTCAACCCCCACCAGCCCCGCGAAGCCACCGTCCACCTCGACCTGCCCGCCCTCGGCCTGCCCGACGACCCCCACCACCCCCACACCGTCACCGACGAACTCGACGGCGCCACCTACACCTGGACCCAGGCCAACTACGTCCGGCTCGACCCGCGCACGAGGCCCGCACACATCCTCACGTTCCAGCGGAACGGCGGACGTGTGCGGGCCGGTGGGAGCCGCCGGTCCGACGGGACCATGGCCGGGGCGGACGGGACGACCGCGAGGTCGCGCCGGGCCTCGCCGCGGCCCGCCCGGAACCGGCGGCGCCCGAGCGGGAGCTGAGCCCGCGGCCGGGCCGTCAGGCCGGTCCGGCGCCGCCGAGCAGGCGGTCCTCGATGGACCGGCAGCCGGTGAACACCGAGCCGAGGCCCTCCCGGTCGATGATCTCGCGGAGCCGGGCCGGCAGCGCGGGCAGCGCCAGGCAGCCGCCCTCGGCGGCGACCCGCCAGCGGATGCCGAGCAGGATCGGCAGCGGGTCGCAGCGGATCCCGAGGCGCTCGTGCATCCGCACCATCAGGTGCCGCAGGTTGCCCTCGACCAGCGTCGTCAGCGTCTCCCCGAGCCGCGGCACCGTCACCTCGTCCAGCACCCCCGACAGGTGCACGACCGTGTGGTCCCCGTCGCCGGCCCCCGTCGTGGTGATCATCAGCTCGGACGGCGCCGGCGGCGTCGGGGTGAGCCCGGCGTCCCCCGGGTGAAGGGCGCGGATCGCGTCCAGCACGTGGGTGGTGTCGACATCGCGCGCCGTCCCCGCCGGGACGGGCGTGCCGGTCGCCGACGCGACGTCCGGGAACACCGGGACGAGCTGCGCCAGCCCCGTCAGGTGCAGCGCCCGCCGCACGTGCGCGGACAGGGCGGGCACCACGGCGCGCAGCGGGCAGCCGAGCAGCTGCGCGCGCGTCTCGGCGCGGGCCAGCAGGACGAGCCCGGCCGCGTCGAGCAGCACCGCGTCACCGAAGTCGACGACGACGCAGGTGCGCCGCCGTCCCCGGGCGGGGCCGCCGCCCGCCTGCGTCCCGGCGGCCAGCGCGAGGGCCTTGCTCACGCCCTCGCGGATGCCCGCGTAGTTCTGCCAGCTGATCTGCGCGGGCAGGCTCAGCACGATGAACCCTCGCCGGGTCTCGATGCTCAGGCCCGGCACGGTCGTGTCCTTCATACGTCACATCCCGATCGGGGTTCTGGCGGCCGCGCGCGCGGGCCGGGGCGGGGCGGTCAGGGTGGAGCCGGGCGGTCTGGCCACCGTCCGGCCGTCCGGATAGGGCGGCCGGCCGCCGCGCACGACGCCCGTCAGCCGGGACGCCGCGAGGCGCTCGATGGTCCGTTCCTCGGGCCGCACCCCGAGATGGGTGCAGCAGCACCACAGGTCGTCGACGCAGCGGCGCACGTTCTCAGCCGGGATGTCGGCGAAGCGAACGCGCAGCCGCGCTACGAGCTCATCGCGCGTCGGTACGACCGATGGCGACTTCTCCCAGCGCTCCACTGTCCCTCCGATCGCTTTGGACGGACGCTTTCCGTCCGAACTGATCAGAACCCGCCGGTAAGGCGGGTTCTGAGCTTGGAAATGACCTACCCGGGGCCTGCGACAGAAAAAGCGACGAACCTAAAAACACGGACATGACACAACCGTCGCGAAGCAAGTCTTCGGAAGCCGCCGCGCCAGCGAACGGGCCGTGCACGGCCGGGTTTTTGCGCCACTTTCCCGCCGCATTCCCCGGCCCCGCCCGGGGGCTGACCGTCCGGACGCGGGACGGCCCCGCGGCGCGATGCCGCACCGGCGCGGAACGCGTCCGCGCCGGGTCGCCGCACGTCCGGCCGGGTGGGGCGCCGCGGTCCCGAAACCGACCGGATGGTCACGGTGCGTACTGAATCTTTTACGGATGGTTGCCTGTCGCGAACGTCACTCGCCCCGGCGACGGGAATTGCTGATCTAGATGTCTCCAACACACCCGGGGTGACCCATGCACGGCCAGCCGAAGAACACCGCCCGCAGCAGCACGTCCGACGAGGTCACCACGCCGGAGGCGGACATCGCAGCCGCCCGCGGCGCGAGCCGGCCACCGGGCGGGGCGCCCGCCGCCGGGGCCGTCCCCGACCCGTTCGACGACGACACACCGCGCATGCCCCACTGGTTCAAGACGGCGGTGTTCTACGAGGTGTCGGTGCGGGGCTTCGCCGACTCCAACAACGACGGCTACGGCGACCTGCGCGGCCTGATCTCCAGACTCGACCACCTGCAATGGCTGGGCATCGACTGCCTGTGGCTGCTGCCGATCTACCAGTCACCGCTCAAAGACGGCGGCTACGACATCGCGAACTACACCAGCATCCTGCCGGACTTCGGGGAACTCGGGGATTTCGTCGAACTCATCGAGCAGGCGCATGCGCGCGGTATCCGGGTGATCGCGGATCTGGTGATGAACCACACCTCGGACCAGCACCCGTGGTTCCAGGCGTCGCGGACCGATCCGGACGGGCCGTTCGGGGACTTCTACATGTGGGCCGACGACGACACCGGCTACCCCGAGGCCCGCATCATCTTCGTCGACACCGAGTCCTCCAACTGGA
>NZ_SMJW01000420.1 GCF_004348335.1 Actinomadura bangladeshensis
GGGCGTGGGTGGGGGCTGGAAACTCGGATCAGAACAGTGGGCTGTGCCACACTGCAAGTCACCGCCGGACAGCGAACCTGGGGCAGGATCCGATGGCCGGAAAGCCGGAGTCCAATCGCCAACTCGCCGCGCTGATCGACGAGGCGAAGTTCTCCCGGAAGGGCTTAGCCGACCGTGTCGTCCGGCTCGCCCGGCTGCGCGGCGTGCGAGACCGGCACTACAACCACAGCAGTGTGGCCCGATGGCTGCGCGGGGAACAACCCCGCCACCCCGCGCCGGAGATCATCGCCGAGGTCTTCACTATCGAGCTGGGGCGCCGGATCACCGTCGCCGATCTAGGCATGAAGGGGGTTGTGTCCCCGCCCGGCCTCGGCCTCGGCCTGGCCATGACACAGGAGGCCAGCGTCCAGACAGCGGCCATGCTGTGGCGGGCGGACGCCGAGCAGCAACGCGCCCTGACCGGGGCCGACTTCGACCCCGGCGCGTTCTCGGTGGCCGCGCTGCGCTGGCTCATCGGCCCATGGGACGCGGCCCCTCCCGTGGCGAGCGGGCGCCGCATCGGCGCCACCGACGTCGAAGAGATCCGGCAGGTCACCAGCGCGTTCCGCATCCTGGACAACCGGCTCGGCGGGGGCCACGTCCGCTCACCGGTCATCGAGTACCTGCACACGCATGTCGCCCCGCTGCTACGCGACAGCCGCGCCACCCATGAGGTCCGCCGGGAGCTGTTCGCCGCAGCGGCCGACCTGACAAAGCTGGCCGCGTGGCTGTACCACGATCTGGACCGTCAAGGGGTCGCTCAGCGGTACCTGATACAGGCTCTGGCGATGGCCCGCCACGCCGATGATCACGGGCTCGGCGCTGAGATCCTCGCCGCGATGAGCCAGCAGGCGCACTATGTCGCCCAGCCCGACCAGGCCGTGGACATGGCGCGTACCGCGCAGGCCGCTGCGCGGCGCGCCGGCCTGCCGGTGCTGATGACCGAATGTCAGGTGATGGAGGCGCACGGGCACGCGGCCCAGGACGGCGGCGCGCGGGCTTGCGCCCAGGCGCTGGCACGCGCTGAGGCCAGCTACGACCGCGCCACCAGAGCCGAGTTGCCGCCGTGGCTGGACTACTTCGACGAGGCGTACTTCGCGGCCAAGATCGCGCATTGCTTCCGCGACCTGGGCCGCCCCGCCGAGGTCGAGCAGTACGCCCGCAAGTCACTCGACATGGACCCGACCTACCGGCGTGGCAAGACGTTCAACATCTCGATCCTGGCCATGTCTCTGGCGGCGCAAGGCCAGCTGGAAGAGGCATGCGAACAGGGCAAGACAGCGGTCGACATGGCGGCCGGGCTCACCTCCGAGCGGGTGTACCGCTACCTGCGAGATGTGCTGGAGGCTCTGGAGCCGGCGGCGGCTGAACCGGGGGTGGCGGAGTTCATGGATTATGCCGAGGAGCGGTTGCCCGCGCTGCGCGTGCGTGGAGCACGGCCATGACCGTCGCGGCCCCGACGATCTCGCCGCGGTCGATGAGTTGCTGCGCCTCGTCCAACGGCACCCACCTAACAGCCTCGGCCTCGTCCACGTGCGGTTCCCCGACCAGGTCGGCGCCGTGGGCCAGGTAGAGGTCTTGCGGCGCGTCAGCGGAACCGACCATCGGTTGGAAGCTGAGCAGGAACTCCACGCTGCGAGGCCGCCAGCCGGTCTCCTCTTCGACCTCGCGCACGGCGGTGACGGCCGGGTCCTCTCCGGGGTCGGCGTACCCGCCGGGCACCTCCCAGTCCCAGCGGTCGATGATGAACCGGTGCCGCCAGATGAGCAGGATGTTCTCGCCGGCCTCATCCAAGACGGCGGTCATGACGCAACGGGGCAGACGTATGACGTACTGGTCGAAGTGGACGCCGTTGGGAAGTTCGACGCTCGCCACCGACAAGCGGATGTGACGGGTCTCGTCGACCACCCGCTCGCCGTGGATGGTCCACTTCGTTCGCTCGGTCGGATTCTGCGACACGGCCCGACGGTACCGCGTGTGCCCTTCGGCGCGGGCCCAGCGGCGTGGTCAGCGACGAATGTGGCGTCTGGCCGCTAGCCTGCACTGCCATATATCCCGTTTCGATCACCGGTGACGGCGTGGGCCGGCGGGAGTTTGCGGCCGATGACGTTGACGCGGTCTTGGCGGTGTACGGCGCCCCGGTGGTCGTCGAGCACCTGTCGTTCGAGTCGCGCACCCGAGGGCAGGTGGCCGGGACCCTGGCGAGCGTGATCGAAGCGGCGAAGGAGGAGCCGCGGCGCGAGTACTCCCCTCGCTGTATTGGCCGCCGACTAGGTGATCGGGTTCGTCCGGCTGGCCGTCGACGTCCAGCACCCGGGGCAGTCCAGCGGCGTTTCCGGCCTTGTGCCTTTCCTTCGGCATGGCCTCTGGGGAAGGCACGGGCCGATCCGCTTATGGGCCCCGATGGGTGCCCCTGTTTGTGTGCGTGCTGATTACTCCGGGGGATGGGGCGTGACCGGTGGGGCAGCCACATCGCGGGCAGAGACGATTCCGAGCCGTCTGGCCAGGTGAGCCTCGGCTTGGGCGGCGCCGCCCGCCAGATCGACCATGGGCACCGCAGCGGCCAAGATGACGTCGGCGAGTTCGTCCAGGACGTCGCTTCTGTTCTTGTGAACTCCCTTGCGCGGGTTGCCGCCGGTCATTCCGATGTAAGCCTCGGCGACCTCCCCCACCTCTTCGGCGACCTTCAACACCAGGGTCTGGGTCGGCACCTCGGCCAGATAGCCGGCCCGGATGCGGGCGGTGTCCTCCCAGAAACCGTCACACGGCTCGGCCGGTCTAGCAGCAGGTTCAGTCGTCATCACGGCATTGAGGCTAAGAGTTGGAGGGCCAACCGTCTCGGCATTCTCGAACATCCGATCGAGTTTTCGGCCGGCGGCTGTCGGATCGAGGCGCGAGCGGCGTGCGCAGCCAAACGCGGGTTCCCTGTGCTCTGCGGACTCGGTCTCATGCACCGTCCACGGGGTGCCCGGCGGCCAAACACTTCCAGGAGGAGAAGCCCTCGCCCGTGTCCTCGGTAATCGCGAGCGCGTCGGCGGGCGGAGTGGCGTCGTCGGCCATGGGGGCCAGCGCCTCAAGAACGCGGCCGAGTTCACCGGCAACCCAGGGCTGAACCGGGTGGCGTCCGTTGATGGCGCCAGCGCCAGCGCACACGCTCCGTGATCGTGGGTTAAGAGCAGCCACGGCGCCGGGGTGTGGTAGGGCAGGAGTTCCATGACGCGTGCTTGCGGCGGTACAGCGCGGCTGCGTATCCATCACGTCCGTCCCGGTGGGCGGTGGTGTTGGAGGGCTTTGAGGAGTTGGTGGGTGTGGTCGTCGGGCTCAGTGTCGAGGTCGGCGAGGCGGGTGGACAGGAGCTGGTAGGTGCGTTGGGCTGCGTCGGTGTGACCGCGCTGGGCGTGGAGTTGCATGAGGTCGCGGTAGAGGGGCTCGGCGTACGGGTCGAGGGTGATGGCGTGTTTCAGGGCAGCGAGGGCTAGGTCCGGCTTCTCGTGCTGAAGAAGGCGGGCTTGGCGGGTAAGAGCGTCGGTGACAGTGCAGCGAAGGTGGTCGCGGTAGGTCTCAGCCCAGTCGTAGGTGAGGTCGGTGGCGAAGTCGGCGGTGTAGAGGTCGATGACGGGGGCGAAAGCAGTGATGCGGTCGGAATCGGTGGTGGCGTGGCGCGCATGGTCGAGGGTCTTGGTCAGGCGCCACAGGTCGGTGTCGATGAGGTCGGTGTCCAGGCGGTAGCTGCCCGCGGTGTGGATGACGTACATGGGTTCGCGGAGCCCCGTGGCGGTGCGCAGGAGCTTGCGGATGTTGGCGATGGCGGTGTTGAACTGGTTAGCGGCGGCCTCGGGGTCGTGATCGGGCCACAAAGCGCCGATTGCCCGGTCGCGGGCGACTCCATCAGGATGCAGTGCCAGGTAGGCGAGCAGGTCGCGGGCGCTGCGGCGGACGCCGGTGCTGATGGCACCGTTCGCGGTGTGAAGGCGGACCGGGCCGAGCAACTGCAGGGAGACGGGGCATGATCGTTTTTGACCGCCGGACTGCGGACGCGGGAGGGGCCGGGGGCTGGTGCCCGGGCTGCTGTGGGG
>NZ_SMJW01000421.1 GCF_004348335.1 Actinomadura bangladeshensis
CCGCCGGCTCGGGCGACGGTGACGGCGGCGGGGGAGGGAAGGGCGTCGCGCCGCCGGGCGGCGGGAACGGCGCCTGGCCCTGCCCGGCGGACGAGCGCGGCAGCGCCGCCGCGGTCTCCAGCCATTCGCCGATCTTGGCGTTCCAGTCGGTCTCGGCGGCTTCGGCGTGCGCGACCTGGAACACGCCGAAGGACTCGTCGCGCGGGGTGTCGCGGTCCTCGGCGCGCAGGACGAAGGCCATGCTGCGCGGGCTGGCGACGAAGCTCAGCCCGACCTTGTCGATCCGGCCCCGGTACGCCGCCGGCGGGTTGAGGTGGATCTCCTGGTGGAACGGCAGCTGCTGGGCGACGCCGCGCAGCTTCGACTCCTCGAACGTCACGTTCGCGACCTGGAAGCCGAGTTGCGCGATCGAGGCGAGCACCCACTGCTGGGACTCCAGCGGCTCCACCGAGATCGGGTCGATGTCGCCGGGGTCGGGCTGCCCGGCCGCGTCGACCTCGGTGCACATCCCGATGGTGAAGCCGGGCAGCTCGTGGCCGAGGACGGTCGTGAACGGCAGTTCGTACGGCAGCGGGATGGAGAACGCCAGATCGCGCTGTTGCGCGGTGTCCAGCCGGAAACCGCGGGTGAGGGCGCCCCGGTACACCTCGGGCCCGGCGGTCTCGCCGCCGTAGCCGTTCTGCATGCGCGGCATCAGCGCCAGCGTCACGTGCCGGATCTCCACGGGCCCGGAGCCGCCGCGCAGATGCACCTTGCCCGCCACGACCCCGCCCGGCTTGCAGTTCGGCTCCGCGAGGATCGTGTCGACGGACGGCCCGCCACCCGCCATCTGCCCGTAGGACACCGGCCGTTCCCTTCTCCCGCCCCCGAGGACGTCCTCCCCGCGCAAGTCGGCCCGCCGCGACCTAGGCCGCGCGCCTTGGCCCACACAAGTTAGACCTACTTCACCATGCCATCGGTTCACGCCACCAACGGGAACCCGGCCCCTTTTTCCCACAGAACACTCACCCCACCTCACCCAGCCGCCGCCCCGTCACGCAGCCGCCCGCCATACCGCCGCCGAAGCCTTTCCGGGCGGCGTGGCGTCTCATGCCTCATGGCCGCTTCCGCGCAGGGACGGTCACCCGTAGCGGACGGCGAACCCGCCGTTTCGAGAAGCTTCCAGTGGTTGGGTGAGCGCGATGTGGGTTGCGGGACGGTCCGCCAGGGGTGGTCGCCGGGTGGAGCGGTGATCTGCGGGGGTGCCGGTGGGGGGCGCCGGCAGCCCCGCAGGTTGCTTTTCCTTGGTCAGGATTCCTTTGCGGTTACGGTCACGGTGGCGTAGCCGAGCTTCTCCAAGGGTTCGCGGATCTGGGCGGCGTCGCCTACGGCTATGACGGTCAGGGCCTCCGGGTCCACGTGTTTGCGGTAGGCGCGGGCCACGCCGTCGGGGGTGGAGGCGCGGACGGCGGCCAGGTAGGCGCTCGGGTAGGCGGCGCCCAGGCCGTTCGCGGAGGCGTCGGCCAGCTCGGCGGCGACGGCGCGGGCCGTCTCGTACTCGGCGGGGGCCCGGTCGGCGAGGGCGCGGACGGACATGCCGTGCTCCTCCGCGTCGATGCCGCGGGAGACGACGCCGCGCAGTTCGGTCAGCGCGTCGGCGACGGCGTCGGCGGTGACCTCGGTGTGGACGGAGCCCTGGGCGATGAAGAGGCCGCAGTGCCGCATGCGGAGCAGCCCGGCCCGCATGCCGTAGGTGTAGCCCTTCTCCTCGCGCAGCACGGCGTTCAGGCGGGACGTGAGGCCGCCGCCGAGGACGTGGGCCGCGACCGTCAGGGACGGCCAGTCGTGGTGCGAGCGGTCCGGGACGCCGTGCCCGAAGCTGAGGTAGGTCTGCACGGAGCCGGGACGGTCGACGACGACGATGCGGGCCGCCGACTCGGGCAGGACGCGGTCGGCGGTGGGCAGCGGTTCGCCGGTGGCCGCCCAGGATTGCAGGGCCTCCGTGAGCGCCGCGTCGGCGTCGGTGCCCGAGAGGTCGCCGGTCACCACCGCGGTGGCCTCGGCGGGGACCGCGGAGCCGTAGAAGGCGCGGATGTCGGAGCCCTGCAGCGCGCCGACCGAGGTGCGGGTGCCGCCGGTCGGGCGGGACGCGCGGGCCTCGGACGGGAACATCACCGCGCGCAGTTCGCGCATGGCGCGCGAGGCGGGGTCGGCGTCCTCCTGGGCGATCTCCTCCAGGCGCTCGCGGACGAGCCGCCGGACGTCCGCGTCGTCGAGCGCGGGGCGGCGGACGACGTCGGAGAACAGCTCGAGGGCGGCGCCGAGGCGGGAGGTGGGGACGTCGAGGGCGATCCGCAGCGCGGTCAGGTCGGCGTGCGCGAAGAAGCTGGCGCCGAGGCGTTCGAACGCGGCGGTGAGCGCGGTGCCGCCGCCGGGCTCGGTGCCCTCCATCAGGGCGTGCGCGGTGAGGGTCGCGACGCCGTCGAGGCCGGCGGGCTCGCGGCCCGCGCCGGCGTTCAGCACGAGCCGGACCGCGGCGAGCCGGCGGCCGGGCAGGTCGCAGCGGAGCGTCGCCGGGCCGGCCGGGACGCGGCCCTCGGTGCCGGCCGGGAACGCCCAGGCCGGGACGGGGCCGGGGACGGGACGGGGCTGCAGTGCCAGGCCGCTGCTCACGAGGTGCCTCCGTAGGTCAGGGCGGTGCGGCCGCCCGGGGCGAGCCAGCGGCCCGCCATCTGCTTGATGGCGTCCCCGGTGACGGCGGCGGCGCGCCCGGGGGCGGTGAAGACCCGGGCCGGGTCGTCGAACTGGGTGGCGTTCTGCGACAGCGCGTTGGCGAGGCCGGTCACCGTCTCGGTCTGCTCCAGGAAGCCGCGTTCGGCCTGCGCGGTGGCGCGGGCGGTCTCGTCGGCGGACGGGCCCTCGGCGGCGAACCGCTCCAGTTCCTCGTCCAGCACGGCGGCGATCTTGTCCGGCTCCGGCCCGATGGCGTCGACGATCGCCAGGGACGGCCCGGAGGCGAGCCGGGTCACGCCCGCCCAGACCTCGGTGGCGATCTGGTCGCGGCGCACCATCCGGTCGTAGAGGCGGGAGCCGGAGCCGCCGCCGAGGATCTCGACCGCGAGCTCGGCGGCCTCGACGTCGTCGCCGCCGTCGGTCGGCAGCGTGAACATCGCGAAGTAGGCGGGGGAGGGGACGTCCTCGGTCAGCGTCTCCTCGCGGACGCCGGCCAGCGGCCCCCGTTCGCCGGGGCGCGCGGCGGGCTTGTGCGGCCCGGTGGGGATGCCGCCGAAGTAGCGTTCGACCGCCTCGATGGTCGCGGCCGGGTCGACGTCGCCGACGACGGACAGGACGGCGTTGCCCGGCGCGTACCAGGTGGCGAAGAAGTCGGTGCAGTCGTCGAGGGTGGTGGCGTCCAGGTCTTCCATGGAGCCGATCGGCGTGTGCGCGTACGGGTGGCCCTCGGGGAACGTCAGCGCGCACAGCCGCTCGAACGCCGTCCCGTAGGGCTGGTTGTCGTAGCGCTGGCGGCGCTCGTTCTTCACGACGTCGCGCTGGTTGTCGAGGTTGGCCTGGGTGAGCGCGGCGGGCAGCGTGCCCATCCGGTCGGCCTCCAGCCAGAGCGCGAGCTCCAGGTGGCTGACCGGCACCGTCTCGTAGTAGTTCGTGCGCTCGAACGAGGTGCTGGCGTTGAAGGCGGCGCCCGCGCTCTCCAGCAGCGCGGCGTGCTCGCCTTCGGCGACGTTCGCCGAGCCCTGGAACATCAGGTGCTCGAAGAGGTGGGCGAGGCCGGTCCGGCCGGACCGCTCGTGCCGCGAGCCCACCCCAAACCAGATGTTCACGGCGGCCAGAGGTACGACGTGGTCCTCGCAGACCACCACGCGCAGGCCATTGCCGAGCGTGTGCTCATGCAGCGGCTGTTCTGCCACGGAGCGCTCCCGTCCGTTCGATGGTTCCCCGGCGGACAGCACCGCGCGCGTCGGCGGGACCTGCCCGGGCGGCGGGCTTGATCTCGGTCTCACCGTACCGGCTACGTCGCGCCTCGGGCGCGTCCATCGCGACCTGTGGATAACTCCGTCGGCAAAGCAGGACGGGCAGGGACAAAAGGGAGCTCGGCGGGGGTGCCGGAGGGCGAAGGG
>NZ_SMJW01000422.1 GCF_004348335.1 Actinomadura bangladeshensis
GGGCTCGGCGGGCTGGACGGGGTGGTGTTCAACGCCGGGATCGGGATCGGGTACGGGCTGGCCGGGACGGCGCTGGCCGACTGGGACCGGGTCCTGCATGTGAACCTGCGCGCCCCGTTCCTGGTCGGCAAGGCCGCGATGCCGGCGCTGGAGGCCGGTGCGTCGCTGGTGTTCATCGGGTCGCTCGCCGGGACGAAGCCGGGGTCGCGGTCGCCGTCCTACGACGCGTCCAAGGCGGGCCTGACGGGGCTGGTGCGGCACATCGCGGCCGAGGGCGCGCCGCGCGGGATCCGCGCGAACGTGGTGGCGCCGGGCCTGATCGACACGGTGATGGGGCGGGACGCCTCGTCCGGCGGCGACTCCCGCGACCGGGTGGCGCGCCTGATCCCGATGCGCCGGCAGGGGACGGCGTGGGAGGTCGCGGACGCGGCGGTGTTCCTGCTGTCGGACCGCGCGTCCTACGTCACCGGGCAGGTCCTGCACGTCGACGGGGGACTGTCCACGCTGCGCTGAGACCGGGTGGTGCGCGGGGTCGCGCCGCCCTACGGTGGACGCCCATGGACGATCTTGTGCGGCTGCGGCCCGTCGCCGAGGACGATCTGCCGTTCATCGAGCGGCTGCGCACCGATCCGGAGCTGGCCGGGCCGTTCCTGTGGGAGGGCTGGTTCGATCCGCGCCGGTTCCGGCGCCGGTGGGAGGCCGACCAGATGCTCGGCGAGGAGACCGGCAACCTGCTGGTGGCCGCGGGCGGCGACCGGCTCGGGCTGGTGTCCTACCGCCGCGTGACGACGACGGCGCGGTCGTGGTGCTGGAGCATCGGGGTCACGCTGATGCCCGAGGCGCGGGGGAGGGGCGCGGGGACCCGCGCGCAGCGGCTGCTGGTGGAGTACCTGTTCGCGCACACCCCGGCCCACCGGGTCCAGGCCGAGACCGACGTGGACAACCTCGCCGAGCAGCGGGCGCTGGAGAAGGCGGGGTTCACACGGGAGGGCGTGATGCGCGGCTGGAGCTTCCTGGGCGGCCGCTACCGCGACGAGGTCCTGTACGGCGTGCTGCGCGGCGATCTGTGACCGGGAACACCTCTTCCACTGCGATGGTTACCGTGTAACGCTGTAATCATCCGGGAGGTGGCGATGACGGAGCCGCTGGACGCCTATTCGCGCGTGGTGTCGGCCGTGGCGCGGGAGCTGACCCCGCGGGTGGCGGCGCTGCGCGTCCGGGACCGCCGCGGCGAGGGCTCCGGCTCGGCCGTGGCGTTCACCGGCGAGGGGTTCCTGCTGACCAACGCCCACGTCGTCGGCCGCGCGACCGGCGGGCAGGCCGCCTTCTCCGGCGGCGACACCGCCGAGTTCACCGTCGTCGGCACCGATCCCCTGTCGGATCTGGCCGTGGTCCGCGCCGACGGGCCGACCCCCGGCCCGGTCACCCTCGGCGACGCCGACACCCTGGTCGTCGGGCAGCTCGTCGTCGCCGTCGGCAACCCGCTCGGCCTCGCCGGGTCGGTCACCGCCGGGGTGGTGTCGGCGCTCGGCCGGTCCCTGCCGACCCGGCAGGCCACCCGCACCGGCACCGCCGTCCGCCTCATCGAGGACGTCGTCCAGACCGACGCCGCGCTCAACCCCGGCAACTCCGGCGGCGCGCTCGCCGACTCCGCCGGCCGCGTCGTCGGCGTCGCCACCGCCGTCGCCGGGATCGGGCTCGGCCTGGCGGTGCCGATCAACGCCACCACCCGCCGCATCATCGCCGCGCTGATCCGCGACGGCCGCGTCCGCCGCGCGTTCCTCGGCCTGGCCGCCGCCCCGGTGCCCGTCCCGGCGGCGCTGCGGGCCCGCACCGGGCAGGACGACGCGCTGCGCGTCGCCGAGGTCGTGCCCGGCAGCCCCGCCGACCGGGCCGGGCTGCGCCGCGGCGACCTGGTCCTGACCGCCGGCGGCGCCCCGGTCTCCCACGCCCAGTCGCTGCAGAAGCTGATGTTCGCCGAGGCCATCGGCCGGCCGCTGCCCGTCACCGTCCTGCGCAACGGCGCCATGGTCGACGTCATCGCCGAACCGGTCGAACTCGACCCCGAACCCGCCTGACCGCGGCCGGTCGCACCTGCAGATGACAGGGTGCGGAGCAGGGCGAACGGGACGGCGGGGGAGCACACGGGCATCGCTGTTCTGGCGCGAGCACCGCAACGGGTGCGTAACAATGAGCCGCTATGGCTACGCGATCCAGGTTCCGGGCAGTGGCGGCGGCCGCGGCGGCCGCGGTGTCGGCGGGCGCGCTCACCGCGTGCGGCATCCCCGCCTTCGGTGAGCGCGAGGCCGGCGGGCGCGGCCCCCTGCCGCCGGGCGCCGAGGCCGAATGCGCCAAGGTCCCCGCGCCCGGCGACTCCCGGCACCGGCAGGTGCGCGGCATGTGGATCGCCACCGTCGGCGGCATCGACTGGCCCGGCGACGCCGACTCGGCCGCCGCGCAGAAGAAGCGGTACACCCGGCTCCTGGACACCGCCCGGTCGATGAACATGAACGCGGTGTTCGTCCAGATCCGCCCCAACTCCGACGCCTTCTACGACTCCCCGTACGAGCCCTGGTCGCAGTGGATCACCGGCACGCAGGGCAAGGACCCCGGCTACGACGTCCTGGCCTTCATGCTCAAGGAGGCCCACGCCCGCAACCTGGAGTTCCACGCCTGGTTCAACCCCTACCGCGTGTCCCGCCAGGGCGACGTGAACAAGCTGTCGCCCAAGAGCCCCGCACGCCGGCACCCCGACTGGGTCCGCAAGTACGGGGCCGGGCTCTGGTACGACCCGGGCCTGCCCCAGGTCCGCGACCTGGCCACCAAGGCCGTCATGGACGTCGTCACCAAGTACGACATCGACGCCGTCCACTTCGACGACTACTTCTACCCCTACCCCGAGGACGGCGACTTCCCCGACGACGCCGCCTACAAGGCCTACGGCGGCGGCATGAAACGCGCCGACTGGCGCCGCAAGAACGTCGACACCCTCGTCGAATCGCTGTCGGAGAAGATCCACGACGCCAAACCGTGGGTCCGGTTCGGCATCAGCCCCTTCGGGGTCTGGCGCAACAAGACCAGCGACCCCGCCGGATCGCCCACCCGCGCCCTGCAGAGCTACGACGACGTCTACGCCGACACCCGCAAATGGATCAAGAAGGGGTGGCTGGACTACGTCACCCCCCAGCTGTACTGGCCGATCGGCGACCCCCGCGCCGACTACGCCAAGCTCGTCGCCTGGTGGGCCGACCAGGTCAAGGGCACCGACGTGCAGCTCACCATCGGGCAGGGCGCCTACCGCGTCGGCGCCGACGCGGCCTGGAAGGACCCCGCCGAGCTGTCCCGGCACCTCACCCTGAACGCCAAGTACCCGCAGGTCCGCGGCGACGTGTACTTCAGCGCCTCCGACATCGCCGCCAACCGCCGCGGGTTCGCCGCCCGGCTCCGCGACGACCACTACACCCGCCCCGCCGTCCTGCCCGCCGTGGACGAGGCCGGCAGCGGCGAGGGGCGGGGCGGGAACGCCGCGCCGCCGCCCGTGCACGGCACCGCCGCCGTCCCCGCCGACAAGGGCGTCAAGGTGACCTGGCGGCCCTCCGAGGGCGCCTCCTCCTACGCCGTCTACCGCGTCGACGGCACCGGCCCCGGCTGCGCCCCCGTCGACCCCGAACGCCTCATCGCCGACGTCCGCGGCGGCGGCATCATCGACCCCACCGCCGAACCCGGCCGCGCCTACACCTACTACGTCACCGCGCTGAACCGCCTCCACCACGAGAGCGCCCCCGGACGCGGCGCAACGGTCACCGCCCCGAAGGGATAATGATCATGGTCTGGGGGGAGGAACCAGTCACCTGATCATCCCCCGGAGGTCTGAAGCATGGCGCTGTCGATGGAGGAGCAGCGGATCCTCACCCAGATCGAGGTCCGCCTGAGCGAGGACGACCCGCGGCTGGCCCAGCGCCTCGCCCGCCACGGCACCCCCCGCGGGCGCCGCACCCGCACCATCGTCCTCACCGCCGCCGCCGTCATCATCGTCCTGGCCGCGATCGCCGCCGGCATCGCGGCGGCCGTCCTGTAACACCCGCTTCCCCAGCC
>NZ_SMJW01000423.1 GCF_004348335.1 Actinomadura bangladeshensis
CCCGACGCGACAGTCGGGCCCCACCGCTGACCCGCCACCGAAAACCAAGAATCGGTCGGGTCGCTCCCCGACCCAACCGACCTCACGAAAGATCGAGGTTAGTACTCCGCCCGGAGCTTTTAGCGGCCGACTTATAAGACGCGGATTTCTTTTCCGTTGGGTCTTGATTTTCGCGATCACTGGGGTAGAAAAAGTCAAACCCCCGCCAAGGAGGAAAACCCCTGTGAAGGCTCCCATCACCAGGCTGGCCGCCACGCTGGCCGCCGCGTCCGCGACCCTCGCCCTGACCGCCACCGGCGCGTCGGCCGCCACCACCACCATCCGCGAGGACACCGCCGCCGGAGCGCCCTACTCCGGCAACTGGCAGGTCTCCACCGTCGGGCCGCTCACCTTCTCCGTCGTCTACCTGGGCTCGACCGTGACCGGCTCCTGCGAGAGCGCGACCCTGCAGGGCACGGTCGAGTCGGCGGGCGCCGGCGAACTCACCGCCGCGTCGATCGGCGCCTGCCAGACGTCCAACGGGCTCAGCTCGCCCGCGACGGACCTCGACCTGTCCGAACTGCCCGACAAGAGCGGCCAGATCGCCTACGACCCCGTCGCCGGCGGGCGCGACGGCGTCCTGTCCATCAACGGCGGCCTCAGCTTCAAGCTGCAGGGCAACGTCCTCGGCATCCCGATCACCTGCTACTACGGGTTCCAGACGGGCGGCACCCCCGGGCTCAGCTTCGACGTCTACAACCGGGACAACCCGAACCGCCCGCTCGCGGACCAGGACGATGCGCAGGGCAAGTCCGACAACATCACCCTGGTGCGGCAGTCCGGAAGCAGCTTCCTCTGCCCGTCCAACGGCACCGGCAGCGGCGCCGGCATCGCCCGCGGGGAGAGCACCCCCGGCTCGGGCGTGTTCGACCGCAAGCTCTACCTGACCTCGTAGCGCGGAGCGGCGGCCGGTCCCCGGGGCCGGTGCAAGGGAGTGATCATCCACCCCGGGGCCCGGCCGCCCTCACGTGCCCTCGCGGTGCTGGGTCGCCGTGTCGGAACGACCGGGGGCGTACGGCCGGAATCCTTTGGACGAACGCGAGGAATTCGAGCCTAACTCCGCCGGTCAGCCCTAGGTAATGACAGCGTGCTTACAGTTGTTTCCCACCGGTGTCCGAACCCCGCCGTGGCAAAATCACCCGCCGCGCCCGGACACCGGTGAGGAGCCCCGCCGCCACCCCGCGCGGCGGTTACATTCTGCTCGGTGCGGAACAATCACGCTCATGAGAGCGGTGGCCATTTCCGACACGCACGCGCCCCGGCGCTGGACGTCGTGCCCGCCGCGGGTGGCCGAGCACCTGCGCGGCGCGGACGTGATCCTGCACGCCGGCGACGTGTGCACGGCGTCCGTCCTGGACGAGCTGGCCGAGTACGCGCCCGTCCACGCCGTCCTCGGCAACAACGACGGCCCGGACGTCGCCGCCTGGGGCGCCCCCGAACGCCTGGAACTCGACCTGGACGGCCTCGCCGTGGCGATGGTCCACGACAGCGGCCAGGCCCGCGGCCGGACCGCCCGCATGCGCCGCTGGTTCCCCGCCGCCGACCTCGTCGTGTTCGGCCACTCCCACATCCCCCTGGACGAAACGGCCGACGGCGTCCGCATCTTCAACCCGGGCTCCCCCACCGACCGCCGCCGCCAACCCCACGGCACGGTGGGCCTCCTGGAAATCCACGACGGCCACCTGACCCAAGCGAAAATCATCCCCGTCACCTGACGGACCCCCGGCCCTGGGGCGAGTACGGCTTCTCGGCCAGAACGGGCCGCCCGAGTGCCCGGCTGACGCCGCGACGGGAGATCGTCGCGGCTCGCAGGCCGGCACCCGGCGACACCATCTACTGGCTCAGCCGGCATGGCAACGAGCGGGGGCGACGGGTCTCAGAGGTCCGGTGGCCCGAGGAGACGACCGGCGCTGTCCGCGTGCTCTTCGACGGCCTGTCACTGGGAGACACCTTCTGGCCCGGCGAGAAGTTCGCGCGGAAGAAGCAGGCGACTTGATCCGCGATGTCCGAGCACCCGCGCTCGACGGTCATGGGGACGGCATGGAATCGTCCCCCTTGAGACGATCGCCTCGATGGAGGGGGAGCCGGGGATGACCGACCGCGTCACCGTGAACGTGCGTGAAGGGGTCGCCGATGTGCGGCTCAATCGGCCCGACAAGCTGAACGCCCTCGACATGGCCACGTTCGACGCACTCGCCGAGACGGGTGACGCGCTCGCCGCGGACGCGTCCGTCCGGGCCGTCGTCCTGTCGGGGGAGGGACGCGCCTTCTGCGCCGGGCTCGACTTCTCCGGGTTCGCCGCCATGGCCGGCGACGGTGAGCGCACCGGCGACGGCGAGCGGACGAAGCGGCTGCTGAACGACATCACGGACCGCGAGCCGGGGCGCATCACCAACCTCGGGCAGCAGGCCGTGCACGTCTGGCGGGAGATGCCGCAGCCCGTCATCGCCGCCGTCCACGGGCACGCGCTCGGCGGTGGACTGCAGATCGCGCTCGGCGCCGACATCCGCATCGTCGCGCCCGACGCCAAGCTGTCGGTACTGGAGATCCGCTGGGGGCTCATCCCCGACATGACCGGCACCGCCGCCCTGATCCGCCTCGTCGGTGAGGACGTCGCGAAGGAGCTCACGTTCACCGGCCGCATGGTCTCCGGCGAGGACGCCGTCCGGATCGGCCTCGCCACCCGCACCGCCGACGATCCGCGCGCGGCCGCCACCGAACTGGCCCGCGAGATCGCCGGGAACAGCCCGGACGCGGTGCGGAGCGCCAAGCGGCTGCTGAACCGCGCGGCCGACCACGACCTGGCCGGCCAGTTCCTCGAAGAGTCGCGAGCGCTCGGCGCGCTGCGCGGCAGCCCCAACCAGGTCGAGGCCGTCCGCGCCTACTTCGAGAAGCGCCCGCCCTCCTTCACCGACCCGGCCTGACCCGGAGCCCGGCGGCGTGCCGACCGGCGTGGGCAGCACGCCGCCGCGAGTCCGTGGGGAGCGAGAGGACGGCCGCCGGGCTAGGCCCAGAAAGGGGCGATCTTCGCGACGGCCGCCTTGCCCAGCGCGAGCCCGGCGTCCGCCGACGGAGTGCGGGTGGACGGGTCGAGCGGGTCGGTGCCGAAGGCCGCCGGCGACGCCTCGTCCGGGTTGATCACCTGGACGCGCCCGCCCCCGTTCTCCACCGCGGCGATGCCCACGGCCAGGCGGGGATCGTCCATCGGCGCGATCAGCAGTACCCGCTCGTACCCCGCCGCGAGATCAAGGTTGTTCACATAGCGGATGCCGCCGATCGTCACCGGTGGCCAGACCATCGGCACCGCGCAGCTCCCAGCGACGGCGTCCACCAGTGCCACGCCCGAGTCCCGGTCGAAAAGGCGAAGATCACCGGTCAGCGCGCTCACCGCCGTCACCCGCAGATCCCTGGAAGGCCGCTCGTGGACCGGCAGCCGCGCCTCGATCACGGCCCGCCGTTCGGACTCGCCGACGGTGTCGGCGGCGAGCGCCCGCGAGCACCCTCGTCAGCCACGCGATACCGGCGACGCCACCGCCCCCGAGCACGAGCGCACGTCCGTTTCCACTCATCATCCGTCCTTCCCGCCGTGACCGTCGGAGGCTACGGCGCGAAGACCCGGTCGCGGCCTGTGCGTTCCGGGCGCCTGGTCCGGAGACCGGGAAGAACCTTCGAGCCTCGCGTGTTGCAGACTCTGCGCCGGCGCGGTGACGCACACCCCCACGCGGGGGACGGAATACCGACGCCGTCACGTCCGTTGGAAGACCTGATCACGTGTGCCAGGACGGTGCACGTGAGCGACCCGGAGGGTCGATTTGACGTCGACGCTCGGACAACGTAAGTTAACCGCTCGTCCCCTTCACGGATGCAGGACGCCCGCATGGCGGCCGGCCGGATGACGGGAAACCACCTACGAACCAGCTGACGCGGCTCAGTCGTGTCCGCTGTGCCGTGCGGTGGCATCGGAAAGGGTCCGTTTTGACAATCGGGCCGGATCTGGTGAAATAGCTCCACCGCTCCGAAGGTGCCGCGCAAACGGCATTGGACGG
>NZ_SMJW01000424.1 GCF_004348335.1 Actinomadura bangladeshensis
CTTCACGTGAAAAGTGCTTTCGGACTGGTGCGGACAGGACTCTCGACAAGCCCTATCCTCCCAGCTCGGGAGCACTTTTCTTGTCTAAACGGTCACTCTCGACCCGCCGCCCGGTGAAAGCCCGAGGCTAAGACGGATGCGATATCGACCGCCGAAACAGGTGAATTGTGCGTGCGGCGGCGGTCAGCGGCCGGCGCCCCCGGTCGTCGGCAGCCCGGCGGCGCGCCAGGCGCGGAACCCGCCGTCGATGTCGGTCGCGCGGGTCAGGCCGAGGTCGTGCAGGGACGCGGCGGCGAGGCTGGAGGTGTAGCCCTCCGAGCAGAACACGATCACGCGGACGTCGTGCCCGGTCGCCTCGGGCAGCCGGGCGCCGGAGGCCGGGTCGAAGCGCCACTCCAGGACGTTGCGCTCCACGATCAGCGCGCCGGGGATCTCCCCCTCGTCGGCCCGCTGGGCCGCCGGGCGGATGTCGACCAGCACGGCGCCGTCGCTCATCTCGGCGTGCGCGCGGCCGGGGTCCAGGCGGGCCAGGCGGCCGCGCGCGTCGGCGAGGATCTCCTCGATCGTCCGGGGCACGGGTTCAGCCCTCCCCGGCGAGCTGGGCCTCGGCGGAGGCGAGGACTTCCTGGATGCGCAGGCCGTGCGCGGCGTCCAGGGCCGGCGACTGCCCGCCGCGGACGGCCGCCGCGAACTCGGCGACCATCGTCGCGAACGCGTCGTCGCCGAGCTGCGACCAGTCGAGCACGGCGTGCCCCTTGCGCCCGTACACCTCGACGCGCGCGGGCGGCAGCTCCCCCGTCCCCGCCATCGAGACGGACGCCTGGCTGACCGCGCCGCCCTCGTGCTCCAGGGTCAGCCCGAGCCAGCCGAGCGGGTCGCCGTGGGCGCGGACGCCGGCGACGCGGCCGAGCGAGGCGTCCAGCAGGTCGACGATGTGGGGGCCGAGGTCGAGCAGCGCGCCCTTCTCCAGCCGCCACGGGGTGGCGAACGGCCCGCCGCTCAGCACCGAGGAGACGAACGAGCCGTAGCCGCCGAACGGGTCGAGGCCGCCCACCCGGGCGAGGAAGTCGCGGGCCGCGCGGGAGTAGCGCAGCGTGAAGACCATCTGCGAGACGACGCCGGCGTCCGCGATGGCCCCGGCCACCCGGCGGGCGCCGTCCAGGTCCATGGCGAGGGGCTTCTCCAGCAGGACGGCCTTCCCCGCGCGGGCGGCCCGGGCGGCGAGGTCGGCCTGGACGTCCGGCGGGACGGAGAACGCCACGGCCTCGCAGGCGTCGAACAGCGCCTCGATCCGCGCGAACGAGGGCGCGCCGTGCTTGGCGGCCAGCTCGGCGGACGCCTCGGGCCGCCGCGCCCACACGCCGGCGAGCCGCGTCGCCGGTCCCGCCGCCAGCGCGGGCGCGTGGACCATGCCCGCCCAGGGTCCCGCTCCGACCAGCCCCACCGCCACAGATTCACTCATAGGGCAAACCTAGAGGATCCGCCCGCGGGCCGGTCCACGGCGGAAGCGGCGGGCGCCGGTCAGCCGAGCTGGACGCCGAAGAGGAGGGCGGCGAGGGCGCCGACCATGCCGAGGGCTCCCCAGACGGCGAGGCCGGCCTTGGACGTGGCGCGGGTGTGCAGGAACGCCGCCACCCCCGACAGCAGGACGAACACGATCTTCACTTCGAGGGTGCGCTGCGCCGGGCCGCCGATGTCCCCGGCGGTGGTGTTCCAGATGCCGGTGAGGACGAGGACGGCGAACGCGGGCCAGGCGACCAGGTTGTAGCGGCGCGCGGCGACCTTGGTGACGCCCTCGTAGCCGCGCAGCGCGGGCACGAGCGCGCCGAGCGTGATCTGGCCGCCGACCCAGATCGTCGCTGCGAGCACGTGCAGGAACAGGCGCACGTCGGCGGTGGTGAGGGCGAGCACGGGGACCTCCAGGCGGGATCGTCGGGATTGTCCGGGACGTTACCGTCCCTCCGGGCCTGGTCAGGCACCACCCCGGGATTCGGGACCTTGGTCCCTAACGGCGGGGCGCAGGGCCGTCCACGCTGGACGCATGCAGCTCGACCACAGCGGCCTGGAGATCCTCGACGAGGACGAGTGCCGCCGTCTTCTGGCGCGCGCGGAGATCGGGCGGATCGTGTTCACCCACCACGCGCTGCCGGCCGTCCAGCCGGTGAACTTCGCCGTCAGCGGCGGCGACATCGTGATCCGGACGTCGCGGACGTCGCGGCTCGCCAAGGCCGCCGCGGACACGATCGTCGCGTTCGAGATCGACGAGTTCGACACGGCGGCGAAGACGGGCTGGTCGGTGGTCGCGGTCGGGCCCGCCCGGCACGTCACCGACCCGGCCGACTCGGCCGCGCTGGAGGCCCTGCCGCTGCGCAGCTGGGCGCCCGGCGAGCGGGAGTACTTCGTCCGCATCCGCCCCGAGCTGATCACCGGCCGGCGGATCGGCGGACCGGTGCCCGCCGAGACCTGACGGCCTCTCCGGTAAGGGACCGGTGGCCGGGCGCCAGGGGGACGTTCGCCCCTGTATCCGCCGCCTCCCGGCGAGGAGGCTGGTGGTATGCGATCCACCGGAGAAGACCTGGAGATCCTCGGCCGCGAGGAGTGCCTCGCGCTGCTGCGGTCCGCGCCGGTCGGGCGCGTGGTCTACACCGATCAGGCCCTGCCCGCGATCCAGCCGGTGACCTTCGTGCTGGACGGCGACGAGGCCGTGGTCATCCGCACCGCGCCGGGTTCGAAGTTCGACGCCGCGCTGCGCGGCGCGATCGTCGCGTTCGAGGTGGACGCGTTCGACCCGGCCGCCCGGACGGGCTGGTCGGTGACGGCGGTCGGGCAGGCCCGCGCGGTGACCGACCCGGCGGAGGCCGCGCGGGTGGCCGGGCTGCCGCTGCGGCCGTGGGCGCCGGGGCCGCGCGACCACTTCATCCGCGTCCCGCTGTGGCGGGTCACCGGCCGCCGCATCCCGGCCGCCGGCGAGCGGCCGGCCCTGACCGATGCGAACCGGTGCGGTCAAGGCCATAGCGATGATCAGCAAAGCGCTTGATCTGAACCTCGCCGACCGTGATCGGTGTGGCGCACATCACAGCCCTTATTGGCGCATCGCCAATAAGATCGGGAGGTCGTCTGGGGCGTCCACCGCGCGCAGTCCCTCCGTCGCCGCCGCAGCCCGCGGCGGTGCCTCCCACAGGAAGGCATCTGATGCTCTCGTCCGACCACGCCGACATCGTGCGGGCCACGCTGCCCGCCGTCGGCGCCAACGGTGTTGAGATCACCGGCCGGTTCTACTCCGCGATGTTCGCCGCGCACCCCGAGCTGCGGCACCTGTTCAACCAGGGCAACCAGGCCAACGGCGAGCAGCGCCGGGCGCTCGCCGGCTCGGTCGCCGCGTTCGCCGGGCACCTGGTCAACCCCGACTCCGGGACGCCGTTCCAGCAGATGCTGCCGCGCATCGCGCACAAGCACGCCTCGCTCGGCATCCGCCCCGAGCAGTACCCGGTCGTCGGACGGCACCTGATGGGCGCGGTCGCCGACGTGCTCGGCGACGCGGTGACGCCGGAGGTGCACGCCGCCTGGTCGGAGGTGTACTGGCTGTTCGCGACGCTCCTCATCGCCGAGGAGGCGCGGCTGTACCAGGACGCCGCCTGCGACCCGGCCGTCCCCTACCGGCCGTGGCGCGTCGCGGACCGGCGGGACGAGGCCGAGGACGTCTTCTCCCTCGTCCTGGAGCCCGCCGACGGCGGCGAGGCCCCCGCGCACCGCCCCGGCCAGTACGTGTCCGTCGCGGTGACGCTGCCGGACGGCCTGCGCCAGCCCCGCCAGTACACACTGTCGCGGGCCGCGGGCGACACCGTCCAGATCACCGTCCGGCGGGTGCGCGGTGAGGGCGCCGCACCGGACGGGGCCGTCTCGGGGTACCTGTTCGAGCACGCGGCCCCCGGCGACGAACTGGAGCTGTCCCGGCCGTTCGGCGACGTCGTGGTGGACGACGGGGAGGACCCGCTCGTCCTGATCAGCGCGGGCATCGGCATCACCCCCGCCGCGGCGGTGATCGACCACC
>NZ_SMJW01000425.1 GCF_004348335.1 Actinomadura bangladeshensis
GATGGGCAGGGGGCGTTCCAGGGCGGACAGGCCGAGCAGGACGAGCGACGCCGTCCAGCCGAGCGGTGCGGGCCCGGCGGGCTTGCCGGTCGGCCCGACCTTCTCCGGCAGGACGCCGAGGGACGTCCGGTGCGCGGCGAGCCAGCCGAGCCGGCCGACCGCCTCGTCCGTGCGGCCGGACGCGGCGGAGTTCAGGCCGAAGAGGGCGGTCTCCGGCGTCCAGGCGACGTCCGGGGTGCCGGACCAGCGCTCGCCCGGCAGCACGCCGCCGTTCGGCAGCGCCTGCTTGCGGGCGGCGTCCCGGATCGCGGCGGTGATCCCTTCGTCGGCCGGGGCGAACGGCGGGGCGAGGAAGGTCACGGAGGTGTCCATCAGCCCGCCGGGCAGCGGCGAGCGCGGGTAGCCGTACGGCGCGAACTGCCTGGCCACGGCGTCGGACACGCGCTGCGCGGCGTGCTCCCATTCGGCCTGCCTGCCGGCGTCCCCGCGCAGCCGCGCGAGGTCGGCGGCCGACCGCAGGCCCGCGAGCACCGGCCCGACGACGCCGAGCGTGGGGCGCCGCGGGTCCTGCTCGCGGAGCGGGTCGCGCTCCCAGTAGTCGGACGAGGCGGGCGGCAGGCCCTCGGCGTCCAGCGAGCGCGCCAGGTGGTCGGCGGCGCGCTCCACCATCGTCCACAGGTCGGGAAGCTCGTCGGGCGGACCGGTCTGGACGCGGTAGAACCAGGCCGCCCACAGCACCCAGCCGAGCGAGTCGAGCTGGGGCGGGCGTCCGTCGGCTACCGCCGTCCCGTCGGCGTTGTAGCGCGCGGCCCACATGCCGTTGTCGCTCTGCGTCCGGGCAAGGAAGCGCAGCACGCGCCGGGCCTCCGACGGGTGGCCGGTGACGGTGAACGCGGCGACGGTGAACGCCGAGTCGCGCGGCCAGCAGTACCGCCACTTGGTGTACCAGGACGCCAGCGACGCCCCGTTCGGACGGGTGAGGAGGCGCAGGTCGAGCAGTGCGCGGGCCGCCATGTCGCGGTAGGTCTGGCCCATCCCGCCGGTCGGGACCGTGCCCTGCGACAGCCACGCGTTGTCGGACCGGACGGCCGTGTCGACGCGCGGGTCGGACGCGTCCACGGTGATGGGCGTGTCGCCGCCGGACGGGATGAGCCGGACGCGCCCGTCCGCGAGCCGGATGACCGAGCTGTCCGGCAGGTAGGAGGCTCCGTCGGCCTGCTCGGGGGAGAGCGGGACGCCGGCGAACGGCCAGCCGCCCCCGCCGACCAGCCCGGGGCTCGCCCAGCCGGGGCTGGACGGTTCCGGCACGGTGGCGCCGCCGGTCGCGACGAGCGCGGCGACCATCAGCAGGGCGGCGGTGCGGCGGACCTTGCGCGCGCCCGACCGCCTTCGCGCACGCTGCCGTGCGGTCTGCGCGGGCCGTGCGGCCCCTGCGGTCCGCGTGCTCTGCGCGAACCTCGCGGACCGTGCCGGGCCGGTCTCGGCGGGCCGCCCGCGTGCGGGAGCGGCGACGCGCGGGTCCTGCTCGTCCGCCATCGCCATGCGTCCGCCCCCTTTACCGCACCCCGCACCCCGCGTCTGCAGAAGCGAAATAAGTACATCAAACTACGTCAATTGGTTCATCCTCCTCACGAGCCACTCGTGCCCACCCCTCAGGAGGAGACACCTGCCGCCCGGTGACACTTGCCTCCTAGGTCGGACACTCCGTGACATATGGACCCGGCGGCATCACCACGAAGACGGGTTGACTAGGCTGCATCGACGGAGCGGACCGCAGAGTGCCGGCCGCACGGAAACCCGTGTAGATCGCCGACTCGTGTGGTCTTTGGCTGTCGATCCGTTAAGGACGCCCTCGTGGACCTGTTCGAACATCAGGCGAAGGAACTCTTCGCCGAGTACGGGGTACCGGTGCCCACCGGCAAGGTCGCCCATACTCCCCAGGAAGCGCGCGCCATCGCGGAGGAGCTGTTCTCCGCGGGCAGCAAGAAGGTCGTGGTCAAGGCCCAGGTGAAGACCGGCGGCCGCGGCAAGGCCGGCGGCGTGAAGCTCGCCGACAACGCCGACGAGGCGGAGGCGCTCGCCGGTCAGATCCTCGGCATGGACATCAAGGGCCACACGGTCCACAAGGTCCTGATCGAGGAGGGGAGCGCGATCGCGCAGGAGTACTACTTCTCCTTCCTGCTCGACCGCGCCAACCGCACCTTCCTGTCCATCTGCTCCGTCGAGGGCGGCGTGGAGATCGAGGAGGTGCCGCACGACCGGCTGGCGATGGTCCCCGTCTCCCCGCTGGACGGCGTGGACCGGGCCAAGGCCCGCGAGATCGCCGAGCAGGGCCGCCTGCCCGAGGAGGCGCTGGACGGCGCCGCCGAGCTGATCGAGCGGCTGTGGGCCGTGTTCACCGACGAGGACGCCTCCCTCGTCGAGGTGAACCCGATGATCCTCACCGCCGATGGCCAGGTGAAGGCCCTCGACGGCAAGGTCACCCTGGACGACAACGCCGGGTTCCGCCAGGACCACGAGAAGTTCGAGGACAAGGCCGCCGCCGACCCGCTGGAGGCCGCCGCCAAGGCCAAGGACCTCAACTACGTGAAGCTGGACGGCAGCGTCGGCATCATCGGCAACGGCGCGGGCCTGGTCATGTCGACCCTCGACGTCGTCGCCTACGCGGGCGAGCAGTTCGGGGGGCAGAAGCCGGCGAACTTCCTCGACATCGGCGGCGGCGCGTCCGCCGAGGTGATGGCGAACGGGCTGGAGATCGTCCTGTCCGACGCGGCCGTCAAGTCCGTCTTCGTGAACGTCTTCGGCGGCATCACCGCCTGCGACGCCGTCGCGAACGGCATCGTCTCGGCCTACCAGCTGCTGGCCGACCGCGGCGAGGCCGTCGACCGCCCGCTCGTCGTCCGGCTGGACGGCAACAACGCCGAGCTCGGGCGCAAGATCCTCAACGACGCGGCGCTGCCCGGCGTCCAGCAGGTCGAGACCATGGACGACGCGGCCAAGCGCGCCGCCGAACTCGCAGCGGCAGGTGCATGACAATGGCCATCTGGCTCACCGAGAACAGCAAGATCATCGTTCAGGGCATGACCGGTTCGGAGGGCATGAAGCACTCCCGCCGCATGCTCGCGTCCGGCGCGCAGGTCGTCGGCGGTGTGAACGCCCGCAAGGCCGGCCAGACGGTCGACTTCGACGGCACGAGCCTCCCGGTGTTCGGCACCGTCAAGGAGGCCATGGAGCAGACCGGCGCGGACGTCTCCGTCGTGTTCGTCCCGCCGAAGTTCACCAAGGACGCCGTCGTCGAGGCGATCGACGCCGAGATCCCGCTCTGCGTGGTCATCACCGAGGGCATCCCGGTGCACGACACGGCCTACTTCTGGGCGTACGCGGAAAAGCAGGGTGGGCGGACGCGGATCATCGGGCCGAACTGCCCCGGCATCGCCTCCCCCGGCAAGTCGAACGCGGGCATCATCCCGGCCGACATCACCACGCCGGGCCGCATCGGCCTCGTGTCGAAGTCGGGCACGCTGACCTACCAGATGATGTACGAGCTGCGCGACATCGGCTTCACCACCTGCGTCGGCATCGGCGGCGACCCCGTCATCGGGACGACCCACATCGACGCCCTCCAGGCGTTCCAGGACGACCCGGAGACCGACGCCATCGTGATGATCGGTGAGATCGGGGGCGACGCCGAGGAGCGCGCCGCCGCCTACATCGAGAAGAACGTGACCAAGCCGGTCGTCGGCTACGTGGCCGGGTTCACCGCCCCCGAGGGCAAGACCATGGGCCACGCGGGCGCGATCGTCTCCGGCTCCGCCGGCACCGCGCAGGCGAAGAAGGAGGCCCTGGAGAAGGTCGGCGTCCGCGTCGGCAAGACCCCCAGCGAGACCGCCGTCATCATGCGCGAGATCATGAAGAACCGCTGACCTCCCGCACAGCACCGAAAAGACGCCCGAGCCCACCCCGCGGCCCGGGCGTCTTTCGCGTCTCCCCCGGACCCGGCACCGGACGGCATGTGCGGGGGCGGGGGTGACGACAAAGGCGACACGC
>NZ_SMJW01000426.1 GCF_004348335.1 Actinomadura bangladeshensis
CGCAGGAACCGGGCCCCGCCGATCCCGCCCGCCAGACACACGATCTTCATGCCCCCAACCCTACGGGGACCGGGGGGTCGCTACCCCGGGCGACTCTATGCAAAGCTTTGCGGTGTAATGGATTGCCTCGGTCTGGAGAATTCACCGTGAACAAGGAAGCCGTCCAGCGCCTGCGCGAACCGGCCGCCTGGCTTTTGCTCGCCGCGGCGGGACTGCACTTGCTCGCGGGCCTGATCTCCCTTCTCGGCGGCGGCGGCTCGTTCACCGGCCGCGCGCTGGGCGAGACGCAGGGCGGGACGTTCCTGCAGATCGTGCTCGTCGGCGTCCTCGTCCTGGCGGTGGTCCTGGTGACGTGGGGGGAGACCCCGACGCCGCAGGCGCGGACGATCACGATGGGGGCGCTCGGCGTCCTCGGCGGCATCTCCCTGTTCGGGGTGATCTCGTGGCTGAGCGGGATGCTCGCCGACTCCGACTACATCTCGGCGCTGACGAAGCTGTCGGCGTTCCTGGAGGGGGCCGGGAAGCTGGCCGTCGTCGGTGCCGGCGGCTGGTTCGTCTTCACCGTGTTCCAGGGGATGCAGCCGCCGCGCCCGCAGCCCCAGCAGCAGATGCAGCAGGGCTACCCGGACTTCGGGTACCAGCAGGGGCAGCCGGGCCAGCAGCAGTACGGCCAGCAGCAGCAGTACGGCCAGCAGGGCTTCGAGCAGCAGGGCTTCGAGCAGCAGCCGCAGCAGTACGGCCAGCCGCAGCAGTACCAGCAGTACGGGCAGCAGCCGGGCGCGGAGGGGCAGCAGGCCCAGCAGCAGTACGGGCAGCAGCAGTACGGCCAGCCGCAGCAGTACGGGCAGCAGGACTACCAGCAGTACGGCGCGCAGAGCGGCGGCTACCAGGCCGGTCAGCAGCCGCAGCAGCCGCAGCAGCAGCCGGCCGCCGACCAGGAGGAGATGGGCGAGTGGACGCGCGCCTACGGCGGCTCCGGTCAGGACCAGGGCCCGCAGGGCACGCAGCCGGCGCCGGGCGCCGATCAGGGCGGCGACTGGTACCGGGACAACCGTCCGACGCCTCCGCAGTGATCGCGGCGCGCCGCCGGCCGCCGGATTAACCGATCTTCAGCGAAAGGTCGTCCCGGCATAACCCGTTTTGTCGCCCAGGAATGCTCTCCGGCTTGACGGGGCAGTCGCTGCACGCGTGTAATTTCGTCCGTGTAGTTTCAATGCCTTCTCGGGGGAAGGAACCGGAGGGAAGGCATTGACCAGGGGGTTCCACGGGCAGGGAGGTGCGCTGTGAGCGAGGTGGTCATCCCGCTGGCGCACGGCACAGACGGCGAAGAGATGGGCTGGCAGGAGCGCGCCCTGTGCGCGCAGACGGACCCGGAGGCGTTCTTTCCGGAGAAGGGCGGCTCGACTCGCGAGGCCAAGAAGGTGTGCCGGGCGTGCGAGGTGCGTACGGAGTGCCTTGAGTACGCGCTGCAGCACGACGAACGTTTCGGCATCTGGGGGGGACTCTCCGAGCGGGAACGGCGCAAGCTGAAGCGGCAGGCCGTCTAGGACGGCGGGACGTCCCGGCCGCGCGCCCGGATCTCGGTGGATCCGGAGCGTGCCCCGCGCGGCCGCGCGTACAGTAAGCAGCCGTGCCGGCCCCGGGGCCGGCACGGCTGCTGTATTTTTCCGCCACGACCCTGTCGTCCGCACAGATCGAGCGATCATTGGCCCCCTCTGTCGATCGCCACGTCGTCACGGCGGTCCTCGTCGCCCATGATGGGGCGCGGTGGCTTCCGGAGACGCTGAAGGCGCTGCTCACGCAGGCGCGGCCCGCGCAGCGCGTCGTGATCGTGGACACCGGGAGCCGCGACCGCGGACCGGCCGTGCTCGCGGAGGTCGTCGGGGCGGGCAAGGTCCTCACGCTGCCGCGCACGACCGGGTACGGGGAGGCCGTCGCGGAGGCGCTCCGGCAGGACGCCGCGTCCGCGCCCGTCCCCGACGACGAGCCGGGCAACCCGAGGACCGAGTGGGTCTGGCTGCTGCACGACGATTCGGCGCCGGCCCACGACGCGCTCGCGCAGCTGCTGCGGACGGCGGGCACCGACCCGAACATCGCGGTGCTCGGCCCGAAGGTCCGCGACTGGGACGACCGGCGGGTCCTGCGCGAGGTCGGCGTCACCGTGGACACGGCGGGGCGCCGCGAGCGCGGTCTCGACAAGGACGAGTTCGACCAGGGCCAGCACGACGGCGTCCGGGACGTCCTCGCGGTCGGCAGCGCCGGGATGCTGGTCCGCCGGGACGTGTGGGAGCGGCTCGGCGGCTTCGACGTCGAGTACGGCGTCTTCCGCGACGACCTGGACTTCTGCTGGCGGGTGCACGCGGCCGGGCACCGGGTGGTGACGGCGACCGACGCGGTCGTGTACCACGCGGAGGCGGCCCGCCGGGGCGTCCGCGAGATCGGCATGACGGCGGAGCATCCGGCGCGCCGCGACCGCCGCAACGCGCTGTTCACGCTGCTCGCCAACCAGCCGCTTCCGGCGATGCTGCGCGCCCTCGCCCGCAACGTCTGGGCGTCGCTGGCGCACGCCCTGTTCCTGGTGGTCACCAAGCGGCCGGGCGCGGCGCGCGAGGAGCTGCGCGCGCTCGCGGACGTGCTGCGCGACCCGGGGCGGCTGCGGCGGGCGCGGGCCGCCCGTGCGGACGGCCGGACCCGCGCGCACCGCAGCATCCGGCGCTTCCAGCCGCGCCGGCTGGTGCTGCGCCGGGCCGTCGAGGCGATGTCGGAGTATCTCGCCGCCCACGAGCACGAACGTGAGGAAGAGGACATCACGGCGGACGAGCCCGGCCCGGTCCGCCGGTTCCTCGCCCGGCCGGGGGTCCTGCTGGTCCTCGCGCTGACCGCCGTCGCGGCCGTCGCGGAGCGCGACCTGCTCACGGCGGCGGGGCGGCTCGGCGGCGGCGCGCTCGTGCCCGCGTGGAGCGGCGGCGCGAGCGACCTGTGGGAGCAGTACCTGTCCGGCTGGCATCCGGTGGGGCTCGGCACGGACGCGGGGAGCCCGCCGTACGTCGGCGTCCTCGCGGTGCTGTCGACGGTCCTGCTCGGCAAGCCGTGGCTGGTCGTGTCGATCCTGCTGCTGGGCAGCGTGCCGCTGGCCGGCCTCACCGCCTACCGCGCGTCCCGGCTGCTGGTGACCGAGTCGGCGCTGACCGGCCGCCGCGCCCGCGCGGCCGCCGGGCGCCGTGTGCCCGTCGCCGCCGTCCGGGTGTGGTTCGCCGCCGTGTACGCGCTGCTGCCCGCCGCGACCGGCGCCATCGCGGGCGGACGCCTCGGGACGGCCGTCGTCCTGGTCCTGCTCCCGCTGATCGGCCTGTACGCCGCCCGCGTCTACGGGTTCCCGCGCGTGGAGGCCGCCCGGTTCGACGCCCGGACGCGCCGCAAGCGCGCGGCGCGGGCCGCCTGGACGGTCGCGCTGCTGCTCGCCGTCGCCACCGCGTTCGTCCCGCTCGTCTGGGTCATCGCCGCGCTGATGGCCGGGATGGTGTGGGCGCTGCTCGACCGCCCCGCGCACCGGCAGGGCCGCCGCGACCTCGCCATCGCGCTCGCCGTGCCGCCGCTGCTGATGCTGCCGTGGGCCGCCGGCCTCCTGCTGCACCCGTCCCGCCTGCTCACCGAGGCGGGCCTGAACCGGTACGTCGAGCCCGCGACCGCCGCCGACCTGCTCGCCCTCGACCCGGGCGGCCCCGGCACGCCCGCGCGGTGGGCGCTCGCGGGCCTGCTCGCGGCCGCCGTGCTGGCGCTGCCGCTGCGCAGCCGCCGGGGCAGCGTCCTCGCGGGCTGGCTGCTCGCGGTGTTCGGGCTGCTCGTCGCCGTGCTGACCAGCGCCGCCACCGTCACCAAGGGCGCGGACGCGGCACCGGTGTGGCCGGGCGTGGCGCTGATCTTCGCGGGGGCCGGGGTGCTGCTCGCCGCGACCGCCGCCGTCCAGCGCGCCGCCGAGGTCGTCGCGGGCAAGCACCTGGTCTACCGGGTGGGCGGGGCGGCCGTGCTGGCCGCGGCGCTGAC
>NZ_SMJW01000427.1 GCF_004348335.1 Actinomadura bangladeshensis
GCCGACGGGAGGGGGCCGGTGCGTTCGCCCGCCACCAGGGCGCGCAGGTACGCCTCGGCTTCTTCCGCGCTCAGCCGCGCCTCGGGGTCTTTGACGAGGAGGCGTCCCAGCAGCGGAGCCAGCTGCCCGGCGGCGCGGGGCGGGTCCGGCTCGTCGGTCAGGACGGCTCCGAGCGTGCCCATCACGGTGCTCCGGGCGAACGGGGAGCGGCCCTCGGTCAGGGCATAGAGCGTCGCGCCCAGTGACCACAGGTCGGACGCGGGGCCGCCGGTGTCGTGCCGCGCGCGCTCGGGCGCCATGTAGGACGGCGACCCGATCAGTGAACCCGGCCGTGTGAGTGTGGCCTCGCCCTCCAGTGCGGCGATGCCGAAGTCGGTGAGGACGGCGGCTCCGTCCTCGCGGAGGAAGATGTTGGCGGGCTTGACGTCCCTGTGCAGGACCCCCTGGGCGTGGGCTGCGCGAAGGGCGCCGAGGATCTCCAGGCCGATGCGCGCCACCCGGTCGGGTGGGAGCGGACCGTCGCCGGCGAGCACCGCGTCAAGGGAGCGGCCGGGAAGCAGGTCCATGACGATGCACGGCCGGCCCTCGTCCACGACGACGTCGTGCACGGTGACGATCGACCTGTGCTGGAGGAGGGCGGCCGCCCTCGCTTCGCGCAGGGCGCGCTGCGCCGCCTGGTCGCGCTGCTCGGCGCTCAGATGGTCGGGGAGCAGGAGCTCCTTGACGGCCACGTCCCGGCCGATGAGCTCGTCGCGGGCGCGCCAGACCACGCCCATGCCGCCCTCGCCGAGGCGCTGGACGAGCCTGTACCGCCCGGCGAGCGTGCGGACCGGTGCGGTCATGACGTCGCCGCCGCTCGCGCGACCCATCGTGCCGCCTCGCGGGCCTCGCCGGGGGACGCGGTGCCGCGCTCGTACATCAGCTCGACTCTCAGCACCGTGTTCTTCACCCGGAGCACGACCCCGGAAATGTCCATGGACTTCGACAGACCCGTGGACGTGTAGGTGAACGCCTCGTCCCCTATACCGTCGATGGTGCGCGCCCCGGTTTTACGCGCTTTCACGTGGTCGACGTCGATCTCGGTCCATCCCCAGTAATGGATTCCGGGTGTGGCCGCGTTCTTGGTGCTCACGTACTTGTTGTGCGCTTCGACGGCCGAGCGCGGGGGCCCGTCGACGGTGGTGCGGCCGAGGTCGCTGATCGCGACTCCGCGTTTGGGCGCCGTCCATCCGCAGGATTTCCCGTCCTTGTCGACCTTCGGCTTCTCACCCGGTATCAGGCGGTTCACCTGCTGCTGGGTGAGCAGACCGCACAGGTCGAGCCCGGCCGGCGTGCTCGGGGACGGTGTTGTGGCAGGTGCCGCCGCCCCCGGTGCGGACGACTGTTGTTGCGCCGGTTCGTTGCTTCTCCTGGCCTCGCCGCCGGAGGAGTTGGCGGCGATGACGCCCACGAGCAAAGCGCCGATCGTGACCATGGTGGCGCCCGCCGCGATGGGCATACCCATCCGTCGTGCTCCCGTCTGCCCGGGAAGGGGCGGGACGGGCATCTGAGCCGGGAGGCCGGTCGGTCTTCCAGCGGACACATTCCACAGAGCCCGCCGCACGTCCTCCATTCCCGGCCGTGCGGACGGGGCCTTCTGGAGGAGCTGCCACAGCAGCGGTGCAAGGTGGCCGGCCTGCCGCGGCGGCGCCGGTTCCTCGGCCAGCACGGCGCCCAGCACCGCCATCGGGCCGTCCCGCTCGAAGGGCGGCCTGCCCTCGACCGCCGTGTAAAGGGTCGCCCCGAGCGACCAGAGGTCGGATTCGGGGCCGCCCGGCTGGTCGCGCAGCCGCTCGGGGGCGATGTATCCGGGGGAGCCGACGAACGTCCCGGTGCGGGTCAGGGCGGGGTCGGCCTCGATGCTCGCGATGCCGAAGTCGGTCAGGACGACCCGGCCGTCCTCGGCGAGGAGCACGTTGCCGGGCTTCACGTCCCGGTGGACGATGCCCCGGGCGTGCGCCGCTCCGAGCGCGTCCAGCAGTGCCAGGCCGATCCGGGCGGCCGCGGCGGGCGGGCACGGGCCGTCGCGCCGGATCACCCCGGCCAGCGAGGCACCGCGCACCAGCTCCATGACGATCCAGGGCCGCTCGTCCTCGATCACCACGTCGTGGACGGTGATGACGCCGGGGTGGTCGATCAGTGCCGCCGCCCGCGCCTCCCGCTGCGCCCGGTCCGTCGCCACCCGGCGCTCGTCCGCGCTGAGGACGTCGGGGAAGACGATCTCCTTGACCGCCACGGTGCGGTGCAGCGTCTCGTCCGCGGCGGACCAGACCGTCCCCATCCCGCCGCTGCCGAGCCGTTCCCCAAGGCGGTACCGGCCGGCGAGCAGATGACCTGACACCTGAGCCTCGGACCCCCCTTCCAACGACCGATCATGGTGCCGATCGGGCAATGATCCGACACCGAGCCGCGCTTGCGCGACCCGGGGGCCGTATCCGGCGGCACCTCGGTCGCCGGACGGGCCGGTCGGGGAGGCGACCGGCCGGAGCCCCGCCATCGAGGGGACGTGACCGCGATGGCGGGGCGGGCGCCGACGGCCCTCAGCCGATGACGCTCAGCTGGCGAAGGTGAACCAGTTGAGGTTGACGAAGTCGGCCGGCTGGCCGCTGCTGAAGGTGATGTAGACGGTGTGCTTTCCGGTCACCGCGGACATGTTGGCGGGCACCGTCCGCCAGCTCTGCCAGCCGCCGGTGTTGGCGACCGCGAACTCGCCGAGCACCTGCCCGGTCGGGCTGTCCAGCCGCGCCTGCACCAGGCCGCTGACCCCCGCCGGCGCGCCCGAGGCGACCCTGGCCTTGAACTGCGTGGCCGGGGTGCTGCCGAAGTCGACGTTGTCGTAGCGCAGCCAGTCGCCGTTGCCGATGTAGCCGACGTCCTGGCCGCCGCCGCTGTCGGTGGTGCTTTCGAGCTGCGTGCCCGACTGCGCCTGGTAGCCCTCCGCCTGGATGGTCGAGCGGGCGTCGACCCCGCCGCCCGTCGGCGGCGGGGTGGTGGTGCCGCCGCCGCTCTGCCAGACCGCGACGTAGTCGACGACCATCGGACGTCCCGAGACGGTGTCGGCGGTCGGCGTGCCGAATCCGGCGACGCCGTTGGGGAAGCCGCCGCCCATGGCCACGTTGAGCAGCAGGAAGTAGCCGGCGTGGCTCGTCATGTTCGACCACGTCGTGGCGTCGAGCTGGCTCTGGCTGATGCTGTGGAACTGCTGGCCGTCCACGTACCAACGCAGCTGGTTCGGGCTGACGCTGCGGTCCCACTCGAAGCGGTAGGTGTGCATCGCCGACTGGCAGGACGAGCCGGGGCACGCGCGGTTGGCGCCGATCCCGTTGGTCTCGTTGCAGGCCCCGCCGGGGTTGACCCCGCAGTGCAGAACGCCCCAGACGGAGTTGATCCCGTTGACGTTCTCCATGATGTCGAACTCGCCGATCGCCGGCCAGTTCTGGTAGTTGCCCCGGTACGGGGAGCCGAGGGCCCAGAACGCCGGCCAGTAGCCGAGGGCCTGGTTCCCGGTGACGTTCGGCATCTGGATGCGTCCTTCGATGCGCAGGACGCGGCCGTCGGCGGGCTTGAAGTTCGTGCGCTGGGTCTCGATGCGGGCCGACGTCCACTCGCCCGAGGAGCTCTTGATCGGGGTGATCCGCAGGTTGCCGCCGCCGTCCAGGCTGATGTTGGCCGGGTCGGCGGTGTAGCGCTGGATCTCGCCGGTGCCCCAGTTGCCGGGGCCGCCCGGGTAGCCGTGGCCGGTGTCGATGATCCAGTTCGCCGACGAGGGGAGCTGCCCGGCGGAGCCGTTGAAGTCGTCGCTCCAGACCAGGCTCCAGCCGTCCGGGGGCGGCGGGACGGACGCGCCGGCCGTCGGCGCGGCCACGGTGGTGGCGATCACGGTGGCGGTCATGGCCGGGAGCGCGGCGGCGAGCACGGCGAGGGCGGACCTTCGCCAGAGGCGGGGACGTCTCGGTGGGGTCATGGCGGGGACCTCCAGAGC
>NZ_SMJW01000428.1 GCF_004348335.1 Actinomadura bangladeshensis
CCCTCCCAGTAGGTGAGGACGGGTTCGCCCTCGAAGACCTGCACCCGCACGTCGGTGATGAGCTGCTCCGACCGGTGGATCCACACCGGTTCGCCGGTGTCGTCGACGATGAGCGCGTCGGCCGAGCCCGTCCCGCGGAACGGGGCGAGGAACAGCAGCCCGCCTCCGGTGGGGCCGAGGCGCCGCGCCTTGAGGCCGGGCGGCGGCACGTCCGGCAGCGTCGCGTAGCCGCTCGGGGCGTCGGCTTCGGCGGGGGGCGGACGGCCGGATCCGGCGCCGCTGAGGAGCGCGGCCCCTCCGACGAGCCCGGACAGCAGGAAACCACGTCGTGTCACCCTCATGCGGCCCTGTCTACCCTCCGACCATGAGAACCGCATAAACCGGTCAGTGCCGGCCGCCGGCGTAGCGGCGCTCGGACTCCAGCGCGGACGCCACGTCCCTCGGGTAGCTGTGCCGGGCCCTGACCAGCAGCAGCCCGTTGAACAGCAGCGGGGCGAGCGCCAGCAGGAACGCCCGGTCCAGCCCGACCGCCGACCCCCGGCCGCCGGCGAGCAGCCCGGACAGCCAGCCGAACAGCACCGGCGCCACCGCCTCCCCGGCCATCCGCACGATCGTCCGGATCGCCTCGGCGCGCCCCCACAGCCGGAAGTGGACGACGTCCAGCCGCACCGCGTCCAGCGGCGGGTTCGCGGCGGCGAGCGCGGCCGCGGCGAGCGTGAACAGCGGCAGCGCGATCAGCGCCCGCTCGGTGAGCAGGCCGGGCAGGAACAGCAGCGCGGACACGGTGAACGCCACCCCCGGCACGGCGACCCGCGCGGTCACCACGCCCCGGCGCACCAGCCGGTCGGCCAGCCGCCCGCCGACGAGCACCCCCGCGAGCGACGCCAGCCCGATGACGGGGATGAACGCCGTCAGCTCGCCCTGGCTGATCGAGTAGTGCTCCTGCACGAACACCATCGCGAACGTGCGCAGCCCCGCGAAGAAGAAGTACCCGATCGCCGACGCGATGATGATGATCACGTTGGTGCGGATGCGCAGCACGTACCGGGCCGCCGCGAGCAGCGGCATCCGCTCCGGATCGGCCGCCAGGACGGCGCGCGGGTCCGGCTTCACGTGCGCCCGCTCGACCTGCCGCTGGGCGGGCTCCTCCCCGACCCGGCCCGGCGCGGTGGCCTGCGCGCCCCGCTCCGGCTCCGGCAGCATCCGCCACAGCAGCCAGGCCAGCAGCAGCCCGAGCGCCGCGACGAGCCAGAACGCGAACCGCCAGTTCAGGAACGTCGCGAGGTTCCCGCCCGCGATCAGCCCGAACCCGACCCCGACCAGCTCGCCGGCGAGGATCCGGCCCCATGTCCCGGCCCGCTCCTCCGGCGGGAACAGGTCGCCGATCAGCGACGCGACCGTGGGGCCCGCCGTCGCCGTGACCGCGCCGAGCGCCACCCGCGACGCCAGCAGCCACTCGTACGACTGCGCCATCCCGCCGACGATCATCGCGAGGCTCCACAGCACGATGCTGCCCGCGAGCAGCGGCACCCGCGGCACCCGGTCGGTCAGCTGCCCCACCGGCAGCGTCGCGAGCGCGCCGACCGCCGCCGGCGCCGCCGTCAGCACCCCGACCTGCGTGTTGCCGATGTCCAGGGAATCGCGCAGCTGCTGGACGATCGCCCCGATGACCCCCGTGTCGGCCGTGTTCAGCGCGAGTACGCACGCCAGCAGCAGCACGATGCGGGCCCGCCGCCGCCTGCCGAGCCGGTCCGCGAGGGCTTGGGTCACCCGTCTCCACGGCCCCGGGGTCCATGTCACCAACCGGTAGTGCCCGTAGACCGACCAGGTATGTCGGGCCTCACCTGCGCCCGGCGCGCCGCCCGGCCCGGTTCATCCGCCCGCGGGCTGCGCGTCGTCCCGGGTGGCGACGGGGGAGGACGGGCCGGTGCCGAGGTTCCAGAGCCGGAGCGCCCGGTCCTCGCCGCCGGTGATGGCGATCGGCCGGCCGCCGAGTTCCGCGCAGGCGACGGGGACGGCCGGGCCGGTGAGCGTCCGCTCGGTGAGGAGCGGATCGCCGGCCTGCTCCCTGGTCAGCAGGCTCCAGACGCGGACCGCCCGGTCGGCGCCGCCGGTCACCGCGACCGGCTCGTCGCCGCGCGTCCCGAAGGCCACCGACATGACCGCGCTCCGGTGCACCAGCGGGCGGCCCACCTCGCGGCGGGTGCGGAGGTCCCACACGCGGACCGTCCGGTCGTATCCGCCGGTGAGGGCGATCGGCCGCCCGGCGAGGACCCCCCACGCGACCGCCATCACCGAGTTGGTGTGGCCGGTCAGCGGCAGCCCGGCCGGCCGCCGGTCCGCGAGGTCGAGGACGCGCAGGGACTGGTCCCAGGCGCCGCCGATGACCGCGACCGCCCGTCCGTCCAGGTCGCCGCACGCCACGGACATCACGCTGTTGTTGCCGACGAGCGGCGGGCCGAGCTGCCGCTGCCCGGCGAGGTCCCACAGCCGGACGGTCCGGTCGTCGCCGACGCTGACCGCGACGGGCCCGCCGTCCAGCACGCCGACGGCGACCGAGACGACCGCGCCGGTGTGGCCCTGCAGCGGTTCGCCGATCCGTTCCCCGGTCTCCAGGTCCCAGACGCCGAGCGTGCGGTCCTGGCAGCCGGTGACGGCGATCGGCGCGCCGTCGAGGACGCCGCAGGCGACCGACAGGACCGCGTCGTCGTGCCGGAGGGGTGCTCCGCGCTGCTCGCACGCGGTGAGGTCCCAGATCCGCGCGGTGCGGTCGTCGCTGCCGGTCACGGCGACCGGCGCGCCGCCGAGCGACCCGCCGCCGATGCAGGTGATGGCGCCGGTGTGGCCGGTCAGCGAGTCGCCGACCTGCGCGCCCGCGGGCGGCGTGCCCGGCACGGCGTCCCGCCCGAGCACGGCCACCACGTCGGCGGCGCTCGGACGCTCGGCCGGGTCCTTCGCCAGGCACCGCGCGATGATCCCGCGCAGCGGCTCGGGCACCGCGTCGAGGTCCGGCTCCTGGTGCGCGATCCGGTACATGACCCCGTGGCCGTACTCCTCGCCGAACCCGAACGGCGGTTTCCCGGTCGCGGCGAACGCCATCGTCGAGCCCCACGCGAACACGTCGGTGTGCGAGCCCATCGCGCCGCCCGTGATCTGCTCCGGCGCCATGTAGGCGGGCGTGCCGCGCAGCTCGTTGTCGCGGTGGACGATCGTGTCCAGCGCGCGGGCGATGCCGAAGTCGACGACCCGCGCGCCGTCCGGCCCGGTCAGGACGTTGGCGGGCTTGAAGTCGCAGTGCACGAGCCCGGCCTCGTGGATCGCGACCAGCGCCGACGCCGTCCCCGAGGCGAGCGCGAGCACCTCGGCCGGGCCGTAGGGCCCCTCGCGGCGGACCCGGTCCAGGACCGATTCGCCGGGGATGTACTCGCTGACGACGTACGGCCGGCCGGCCTGCTCGCCGGAGTCGAGCACGCGGGCGGTGTACCCCTTCACCCGGTCGGCCGACTTGATCTCCCTGGCGAACAGCCGCCGGCCGCGGGCCGTCCCGCTGAACCACGGGTGCAGCCGCTTGATCGCGACGCGCAGCCCGTCCGGGGCGGTGCCGAGGTAGACGACGCCCTGGCCGCCCGAGCCGAGCCGTGCGATCACCCGGTACTCGCCGATCCGCTCCGGATCACCGGCTTCCAGCGGACGCGGCGCCACGTCAGGCCCGCCCCAGCGCCTCGACGGACCTGCGGAACTCCTCCAGGCCGGCGGAGTCGCCCGCGAACTGCCGCACCGCGCGCAGCAGCTCCGCGACGCCCTGCGGATGCTCGCGGCAGGCGCCGACGATGGCGGCCATGTCGTCCCGGTCGTCCTCGGCCCGCCGCCGCCCGATGACCGTCGCGAGCGCCAGCGGCAGCTCGGCGACGATCTGGTCCCGCAGGCGGCGCCCGCGCAGCTGCCGGATCGTCAGCGCGACGTCCACGGCGGCGTCCAGCCCGCGCGGCCGCTCGACGATCGTGACCGAGGCCGGCGGC
>NZ_SMJW01000429.1 GCF_004348335.1 Actinomadura bangladeshensis
CTCCTGGACGCGGCGCCCCGGCCGCCGCCCCCGGGCGCGGAGAGGCGAGCGGTGATGGCGGAGGCGGCGGGGACGCGGGGGGCGACGCCGGTCGCGAGGCGGCGATGAACCGGACCCGTGACGCCATCGCGGAGCTGTTCGAGCCCGAGCGCGACCGGCTGCGGCTGCCCCCCGAGCAGCTCGCGAGCCTGTTCATGGGCCTGGCGTTCACCCGCGCGCGCCCGCCCGCCGGTCCCGCCACGTCCAGCCCGTCCATGGAGGAGTACCTGGACGTGTTCCTGCACGGTGCCCTCAAGGAAGGAACCGCCGAATGACGATCAGCCTGAACCACACCATCGTGACCGCCGCCGACAATGACGAGGCCGCCCGCTTCTTCGCCGGCGTGATGGGCCTGGAGTACACGGGCGCGCACCCGCAGGCGCGGCATTTCGTCCCGATCCGCGTGAACGAGGGCCTCACCCTCGACTTCCTGACGGTCGCGCACCCGCAGGGCCACCACCTGGCCTTCGACGTCGACGCCGTCACGTTCGACACGGTCGTCGACCGCCTCGGCGCCCGCGAGATCCCCTACGGCGACGAGCCCGCGCACGCCGACAACGGGCGCGTGGAGGAGACCCACCCGCTCGGCGGGCGCGGTGTGTACTTCTCCGACTCCAGCGGCAACCTCTACGAGCTCATCGCGCCGCCGCGGACGTGAGGAACCGCCGGGTGCGCTCGCGGTCCTCGCCCGTCGCGTACTCGGCCGCGACGAAGTCGGTGACGCCCGCCGCGGCCAGCTCCTCCAGCTTGGCCGCGACCGTGTCCTCGTCGCCGACGACGGCCAGGTCGGCGGGCCCGTCGACGCCCTCCCGGTCCATCATCGCCCGATAGGACGGCAGGCTCCCGTAGATCTCGAACGTCCGGGCAGCCTGCTCCCGCGCGCGCTCTGGGTCGCTCGTGACGCACGTGGGCAGCGCGCAGACCACCCGTGGGGCGTCGCGTCCCGCCGCCTCGGCCGCCGCCGTGATGGTGGGCGCGACGTGGTCCCGGACGGTGACGGGGCCGGTCATCCAGAGGACCGTCCCGTCCGCCCTCTCCGCCGCGAGCTTCAGCATCTTCGGGCCGAGCGCCGCCAGCAGCACCGGCACGCGTCCCTCGTTGGGGACGCTCAACCCGATGTCGCCCTGCAGCGTCTCGCCCTTGAAGGACGCGTTCTCGCCGTTCAGCAGGGGGAGCAGCACCGACAGGTACTCGTCCATGTGCCGGAGGGGGCGGCCGTAGTCGTACCCGTACATGTCCTCGATGACGACCTTGTGGGAGAGGCCGATGCCGAGCGTCAGCCGTCCCTCCAACGCCAGCGCCGCCGTCCGCGCCTGCTGCGCCAGGACGGCGGGGTGGCGCGGGTAGGTCGGCACCACCGCGGTGCCGAGCTCGATCTCCGGGACGCCTCGTCCCGCCACGGCGAGCGCCATGAGGGCGTCCACACCGAAGATCTGCGAGATCCAGGCCGAGGGGAACCCGTCGTCGGCGGCGCGCCGCACGTCGTCCGCCAGCTTGCCGAGCGCGTCCGCCCCGCCGCGCTCATTGAGCAGAACACCAACCCGCACAAGGACCTCCCTAGAACGTGTAATGCGATCCTTACACACCTGCACCGCGAAGGCGCGGCCTGCAGGCGGAGGCCGCGACGTCCGGTCCGGAGGACCTATCCGCCGTCCGGGCCACTGCCTCCCGGCGCGTACATGCGCGCCAGTTCCCGGTCGTTCTCCGCCCACCGGCGATGCCGTGCGGCCGACTGCAGATGCAGCTCGGCCTCCTCCGGATGAGCGGCGGCCATCCCCTCCAGCAGCGCGGCGGCCCGCTCGTGGGCGCGCGCGGAGGACACCATCACCTGGGACGCGTAGTCGTCGGCCTCGCGCCGATGCGACCGGGGCGCCCCAGGGCCGTCCACCGGTCCGTCCGCGCGGGCCGTCACCCGCAGCGCGCGGTCTTCGCCGTCCATGCCCGCCAGCCCGCAACCCGAGCCCGCCGATCCACCAGCCCATGAGACACGTCCGCTACCTACCCAGCAACCCGTCCGTTCAGCCCCGCCCGGCCGGATCGAGGGACGCGCCGCCGCATGACCGATCATGGAGGACGTGACGACACCCGAACCTCTCACGCTGTTCACCGCCGACGGCGTCCGGATCGACGCCGGCCATCTGCGGGGCGGCGGCGACGTGTGCTTCGTCCTGGCGCACGGGTTCACCTGCTCGTGGCGGCAGCCCGCCCTCCGCCGGATCGCCGGCGCCCTCAACGCGCGCGGCGGCGTCCTCGCCCTCGACTTCCGCGGCCACGGGCGGTCGGGCGGGCACTCGACGGTCGGCGACCGGGAGGTCCTCGACGTCGACGCGGCCGTCACGGCGGCCCGCCGGCGCGGCTACCGGCACATCGTCGCCACCGGGTTCTCCATGGGCGGCGCCGTCGTCGTCCGCCACGCGGCCCTGCACGGCGGCGTCGACGCGGCCGTCTCCGTCAGCGCCCCGGCCCGCTGGTACTACCGCGGGACGGTGCCGATGCGGCGGGTCCACTGGGTGATCGAACGCCGCCTGGGCCGGTTCGCCGTCCGGCTGGCCCGGGGCACCCGCATCGCCGCGGCGGGCTGGGACCCCGTCCCGGAGGCGCCGCACGAGATCGCCGGACGGATAGCGCCGGTCCCGCTCCTGGTCGTGCACGGCGACGCGGACGCGTTCTTCCCTCTGGAGCACGCCCACCAGCTGTACGGGGCGGCGTCCGAGCCCAAGGAACTGTGGATAGAGCCGGCGTTCGGCCACGCCGAGGTGGCGGCCACTCCGGACCTGATAGAACGCATCGCGAAATGGGCGACAGATGCCGTTTCTCCATAATCGCTGAAGCGAAGTTATCCACAATTCTTCGGCGCCGCCCGCACGCCCGCCCGCCCCGGGCATCCTCGCAGCATGACCTCCGCCGCTCAGGACGGAGGCCAACGCGAAGGAGACCGATGAACGCCGTCACCCTCACCTGGAAGCGCACGTCCGCCGACTCGATCGTCCCCGTCGGCCCCGGCGTCTATTTCGCCCCCGCCGAGGGCGGCTCCCTCACCGCGCGGGCAGCGGCCCTGAGCAGCCTCCTCCCGCACGAGGCCGTCGTGGCCCGCCGTACCGCCGCCTGGATCTGGGGGCTGGACGTCCTACCCCCGGGAGTGAACGAGGCCGACTGGGGCGTCGAACTCATAACCCTCACCCCACCCGGCACTGACGCGATCAGCGCCGACACCGTCGCATTACCCCCCGATCACGTCCATGAGCATTCCGGAGTCCGCCTCACTTCCCCGACCCGCACGGCGCTGGACTGCGCCCGCTGGCTTCCCCGCCGCGACGCGGTCGCGGCGCTCGACCAGTTCCTCCGGCGCGGCACCGCCGGCGAGGAGGTCGCCGCGATGGCCCGGACCCTGCCCGGCTACCGCGGCAACACGCGACTACGCGAGATCATCCGCCTGTCCGACCGCGGCGCGGCCTCCCCAGGCGAGACATGGATCCGCGTGGCCATCATCGACACCGGCTTCCCCCGCCCGCGCACCCAGGTGCCGGTGAAAGGCCCGCGGGGCCAACCGCTCTACATCGACCTCGGCTACCCGGAATTCCGGGTCGGCCTCGAATACGACGGCGAACGCCACCACACGGGCCGCCGGGCCCGCGCCCACGACACGACGCGCCGCCGCTGGCTGGCAAAGGAGATGCGCTGGGAGATCATCACCGTCACGAAGGACTTCCTCCCCCGCCCGGTCCCGTACCTGGAGGCCCTCCTGACCGCCCTGCTCCACCGAGGCTGGAACCCCGGCAACGCCACCATGGACCGCATCGCCGCGCGCCTGGCGACCCTGAAACGCCGCCCCCGCTGAATACGGGGCTCAGGCCTGGTCGAGCCGATGGACCAGACGCTTCGGGGCGATCAGCCGATAGCTGTCCTCGATGAGTTCGGCCATCTCGTCCCAGTCATGGTCGACGTCGAGGCGTGCCCCCACCCACCCCCTGC
>NZ_SMJW01000042.1 GCF_004348335.1 Actinomadura bangladeshensis
GGGCGGACGGGGCCTCGGCCGGGGCGCCGCCGCGGATCGCGGCCTCGATGTCGGCGCGCACGATCCGCCCGCCCGGGCCCGAGCCGCTCAGCGTCGACAGGTCGATGCCGTGGTCGCGGGCCAGCCGGCGCGCCAGCGGCGACGACGGCGGGCGGGAGGCCGCGGAGCGCTCCGGCGCCCGCGCGGGCGCCGCCGGCGCCGGTTCCGCCGCGGCCTTGGGCTCTTCCTCGGCCTTGGGTGAGGGCTCCGGCTGCGGCTCGGGCTCCGCCTTCTCGGCCGGTTCCGCGGGCGCGGTCTGCTCGGCGCCCCCCGCCGGCGCGATCCGGGCGATCGGCGCGCCGATCGCGGCGGACTCGCCCTCCGGGACGAGGATCTCCTCGAGCACGCCGGCCTCGTAGGCCTCGTACTCCATGACCGCCTTGTCGGTCTCGATGTCGACGATGACGTCGCCGACCGCGACCTCGTCCCCGGGCTTCTTCTGCCAGGAGCTGATGACGCCCTCCTCCATGGTGTCGGAGAGGCGGGGCATGAGGATCTCGGTCATGAGGTGGGCTCCAGGACGGGACGGCCGGTGGCGCGGAGCGTGTCGCGGACGGCGGTGAGCAGGGACTCTGCGGACGGCAGCGCCGCCGACTCCAGGGACTTGGCGTAGGGGAGCGGCACCTCGGCCATCGCGACCCGGCGGACCGGGGCGTCCAGCCAGTCGAACGCGCCCTCCTGGATCGTCGCGGCGATCTCGGCGCCGATGCCGTAGGTGAGCCAGTCGTCCTCGGCGACGACCGCGCAGCCGGTCTTGCGGACCGACTCCACGATGGTCGCCCGGTCCAGCGGGCGCAGGCTGCGCAGGTCGACGACCTCGGCGGACACGCCCTCGGCGGCGAGCTTCTCGGCGACCTCGCCGGCGACCCGCGCCATCCGCGAGTAGCCGATGAGCGTGATGTCGGTGCCCTCGCGGGTGACGCCGGCCCGGCCGATCTCGGCGGGCTCGATGTCCTCGATCGCGTCGGGGATCTCGGCCTTGGTGTTGTAGAGCGCGAGGTTCTCCAGGAACAGCACCGGGTCGTCGTCGCGGATCGCGGCCTTCAGCATCGCCGACGCCTCCGCCGGGGTGGACGGCGCGACGACCTTCAGCCCGGGGATGAAGGAGTAGAACAGCTCGACGTTCTGCGAGTGCGTGGCGCCGAGCTGCTGCCCGCCGCCGCCCGGGGTGCGGATCACCATCGGGACGCTGGACTGCCCGCCGAACATCCCGTAGATCTTGGCGGCGTGGTTGACGATCTGGTCCAGCGCGAGCAGCGAGAAGTTGATCGTCATGATCTCCACGACCGGGCGGAGGCCGAGCATCGCCGCGCCGATCGCGGCGCCGACGAAGCCCTCCTCGGCGATCGGGGTGTCGCGGACCCGCTTCGGCCCGAACTCCTTGAGCAGCCCCTCGGTGATCTTGTAGGAGCCCTCGAAGAGCCCGATCTCCTCGCCCATGAGCAGGACGTTCTCGTCCCGCAGCATCTCGGCGCGGAGCGTGTCCCGGAGGGCCTGGCGGTAGGTCACGGTTGCCATGGGGGTGCCTCTCAGGAACGGAATACGGGGTCGGCGGGGAACCGGTGGAGATCGCCCGGCACCGGCGTTGCGTAGGTGTAGTCGAACAGCGTGGAGATGTCGGGCTCCGGGCTCTCGTCGGCGAACTTCGCGGCCTCGTCCACCTCGGCGGTGACCTCGGCGTCGAGCCGGTCGCGGTCCTCGTGGGACAGGATCCCGGCCTCCTCCAGGTCCAGCGCCATCTTCGCGAGGGGATCGGCGGCCTTCAGCGCGTCCTTCTCCTCCCGGGTCCGGTAGCGGGCCGGGTCGACGACCGAGTGCCCCTTGAGCCGCGGGCTGAGGGTCTCCAGCAGGTAGGGCTTGCTCTCGGCACGGGCGCGCTCGACGGCGGTGCGCGCGGCGTCCCGCACCGCGACGACGTCGGCGCCGTCCACGCGGGCGCTCTCCATCCGGTAGGCGGCGCCGCGCTTGTACAGCTCGGGCTCCGCGGACGACTTCTCCACGGTCGTGCCCATACCCAGGCCGTTGTTGATCACAACGAACACGATCGGGAGGTCCCACAGGGCGGCGATGTTCAGCGACTCGTGGAACGCGCCGATCGCGGCCGTCCCGTCGCCCATCTGGCACATGACGACCTCGTCGCCGCCCTTGTAGGAGACGGCGAGCGCGGCGCCGGTCGCGAGCGGCAGCTGGCCGCCGACGATGCCGTACCCGCCGAGCAGCCGGGCCTCGGAGTCGAACAGGTGCATCGACCCGCCCCAGCCCTTGGACACGCCCGTGGAACGCCCGTACAGCTCGGCCATCACGCGGTCGGCGCCGATGCCCTTGGCGATCGCGTAGCCGTGCTCGCGGTAGTTGGTGAAGAGGTAGTCGTCGGGGCGCAGCGCGGCCATCAGCCCGACGACCGTGGCCTCCTCGCCGAGGTTCAGGTGGCAGTAACCGCCGATCTTGGCCTCGGTGTAGGCGCGGGCCGCGCGCTCCTCGAACCGCCTGATCAGGAGCATCTGCCGGTAGTAGCCGACGAGCGTCTCGGCGTCCTCCGCCGGGACCTTCGGCGGCGCCGCGGCGGTCGTGGACTCCGAGCCCTTGGACTCCGAGCCCTTGCCGCGCGTTCTCCGGCCTCGCGCCGGAGCGGCCTTGGCGGTCTCAGCCATTCGGCGACCTTCCTGTGTCCGGGGCAGCGTCGTAGGATCGCCACGACACTCCCGATCATCATTGATCTATGATCGATCATATTCCACGGAGTCAGGATTCGCCTACCCCATCACGAGGTACTTACCCATCGTGGCGCTACGATCGAGTTTCGTGAACACGCCCGCCCAACTGCTGCGCACCGGACTCGCCGACCAGATCCGGGAGTTCATCGTGGAGGGCATCAGCTCGGGCCGGTGGGAGCCGGGCGAGCGCGTCGTCGAACGGCGGATCGCCGCCGAGCTCGGGGTCAGCCAGGGCCCCGTCCGCGAGGCGCTCCGTCAGCTGGAGGCGCAGCGGCTGATCGAGTCGCTGCCGAACCGCGGCGCCCGCGTCCGCGACTTCACCGAGCGTGACCTCGCCGAGATCTTCCCCGTCCGGGCCGGGCTGGAGCGGACGGCCGTGGAGCTGGCGCTGCCCCGCCTCGCCGGCTGCGTGGACGCACTGGAAGCGCACAACGACCAGCTCGCGGAGGCCGCGCGCGAGGGCGACCTGCAGGCGCAGATGCGGCTCAGCATCGCCTTCCACCGCGAGATCGTCGAGACGGCCGGGAACCGGCTGCTCGTCTCGGTGTGGGAGGGGCTCGGCATCGAGCTGTGGACGACGCTGTCGCTGCGCCTCCACCACACGGAGATCTACTCCAAGTCGGCCGAGCACGCGGAGCTGATCGAGGCGTTCCGCCGCGGCGACCCGGAGGCGCCGCAGTTCCTGCACGACCACGTCATGAACTACGCGCCCCAGTGATCGAACTCCGGTGACCGGGCGGCGCCGGGTCACTCCTGCTCGCGGTAGGCCTTCATGAGCTGGGCCTCGGCGTCGTCCAGGTAGGAGCGCAGCTCCCGCTCGGCCTCCGCGAAGCCGCCCCGCGCGATCAGGTCGCAGAGCCGCCGGTTGCGGGCGAGGTACGGCTCGTGGAACTCGCGCGGCGAGCCCATCTCGTGGAAGACGAGCCGCATCTCGGCGAGCAGGTGCCGGGTCATCTCGTCCACCCGCGGGCTGCCCACCAGCGCGGCGAGGGCCTGGTGGAAGCGGATGTCGGCGGTGCCCACGTCCGGCCACCGCTCGGCCGCTGCGGCGCGCTCGCCGTCCCGGACCGCGGCCTCCAGCCGGGCGAGGGCCTCGGGCGGGGCGCCGGGCGCGCACCGCACGCCCTCGCACTCCAGGATCCGCCGCACCCGGTACAGGTCGGCCAGGCCGTCGGCGGTCACGCGGCGCACGAAGACGCCCCGGTTGAACTCGTGGACGAGCAGCCGTTCCTGGACGAGCAGCCGGAACGCCTCCCGCATCGTGTTGCGGGACACCTTCACGGCGCGGCACAGGTCCTCTTCGGGGAGCCGCGCGCCGGGCACGAGCCGCCCGTCGGTGATCTGGTCGCGGAGCAGGTCGGCCACTCGCGCTGCGGTGCTCGACCGGTCCAGGCCGTGCCGCGCCGCCGCGATCTCGTCGAGCCACGACTCCGTCATCGACCGCCCCTCCGCGTGCGTGGGGCAAGCGTATCCCATCGGCCGAAGAATCTCTCAACAAGGGGATTGCTGGATTGTTGAACAATCTCTACCCTGACGGAAAGCCGACACCCGAGAAGGGTCACCCCCATGACGGACCGGACCGCCCTGGACGCCCCACCGGCACCACCCGCCTACTCCCGCCGCGGCGCGCTGCTCGGCGCCATGTTCCTGATGGCCACCAGCGCCATCGGCCCCGGCTTCATCACCCAGACCACCGTGTTCACCGCCGAGCTCGGCGCGGCGTTCGCGTTCGCGATCGTGGTGTCCGTGCTGGTGGACATCGCGATCCAGCTGAACGTGTGGCGCGTCGTCGGCGTGTCCGGAATGCGCGCCCAGGAACTCGGCAACCGCGTCCTGCCCGGCGCCGGCTACGGGCTCGCCGCCCTCGACGTCTTCGGCGGACTGGTCTTCAACATCGGCAACATCGCCGGCACCGCGCTCGGGCTGAACGCGCTGCTCGGCCTGGACGTCAAGATCGGCGGCGGGATCTCCGCGCTCGTCGCCATCGCGATCTTCCTGAGCCGGCGCGCGGGCGTCGCGATGGACCGCATCGTCGTCGTCCTCGGCGCCGCGATGATCCTGCTGACGCTGTACGTCGCGTTCGTGTCCGACCCGCCGCTCGGGGACGCGCTGAAGCAGAGCGTCGCGCCCGAGACCGTCGACTTCCTCGTCATCACCACCCTGATCGGAGGGACGGTCGGCGGCTACATCACCTACGCGGGCGCGCACCGCATGATCGAGTCCGGGCTGACCGGGCGCGAGAACGTCCGGGAGATCAACCGCAGCGCGGTCACCGGCATCCTCGTCACCGGCGTGATGCGGGTGCTGCTGTTCCTCGCCGTCCTCGGCGTCGTCGCCGGCGGCGTGACCCTGGCGAAGGAGAACGCCCCCGCGTCGGCGTTCGAGCACGCGGCGGGCCAGGCCGGGCTGCGCGTCTTCGGCCTGATCATGTGGTCGGCCGCGATCACCTCGGTCATCGGGGCCAGCTACACCTCGGTGTCGTTCCTCGTCTCGTTCTCCTCGTTCGTCGAGCGGTACCGCAACCGGCTGGTGGTGGCGTTCATCCTCGTCTCCGCGTCGATCTACCTCGCGATCGGCACCGCCCCGGCCAAGCTGCTCATCCTCGCGGGCGCGCTCAACGGGCTGATCCTGCCGTTCGGCCTGGCCGTGCTGCTGTGGGCCGCCGGTCGCCGCCGCGACCTGCTCGGCGGCTACCGGTACCCGGTCTGGCTGCTCGCCCTCGGCGCCGCCGCCTGGCTGCTGTCGCTCTACCTGGGCTGGAACTCGCTGTCCCAACTCGACGACCTCTGGAGCTGACGGGTGCGGATCCTCCCGAGCGGCGACGCGGCACTGCTGGTCGAACCACCCGACCCGCGGGCCCTGTACGCGGCGCTGGCCGCGTCGCCGCCGCCCGGCGTCGCCGACGTCGTCCCGGCGGCCCGCACGCTGACGCTGCTGCTCGACCCGTCCGCCGACCCGGTCGCGGTGGCCGCCGCCGTGCGCGCCGCCCGGCCGGTCCCGGCGGGCGGAGGCGCCGGCGCCGTCGAGGTCCCCGTCGTCTACGACGGCGCGGACCTCGGCGAGGTCGCCGCGCTCACCGGCCTGACCCCGGCCGAGGTGATCGCCGCGCACACCGGGGCCCCGTGGCGGGTCGCGTTCACCGGGTTCGCGCCCGGATTCGGGTACCTGGAGGGCGGCGACCCGCGGCTGGACGTCCCGCGCCGCGCCGTCCCGCGCGTCCGCGTCCCGGCGGGCGCGGTCGGCCTCGCCGGGCGCTACAGCGGCGTCTACCCGGTCGAGTCGCCGGGCGGCTGGCAGCTCATAGGACGCACGGAGGCCGTCCTATGGGACCTCGACCGCGACCCGCCTGCCCTGCTCCGGCCCGGGATCTCAGTTCGTTTCGTGGAGCGGGAACCATGAAACGGGGCCTGGACGTTCTCCATACGGGTCCGCTGGCGACAGTCCAGGATCTAGGCCGACCGGGTCTGGCGGCGCTCGGCGTGGGGGTGTCGGGCGCCGCGGACCCGGTTTCCCTTCGCCTCGCCAACCGCGCCGTCGGCAATGCCGGCGGCGCGGCCGCGATCGAGGCCACCCTCGGCGGGCTGCGCGTCCGCTGCCGGGGCGGCGTCTTCGCCGCCGTCACCGGCGCGCCCGTCCCGCTGCTGGTCGACGGGCGACCCGAGGCGCCCTACTCGGTCCTCCACCTCCCGGACGGCGCCGAACTCCGGATGGGCGCACCGCCCGCCGGCCTGCGGAGCTACCTCGCGGTGCGCGGCGGAATCGCCGTCCCGCCCGTCCTCGGCTCCCGCGCCACCGACACGCTCGCCGGCCTCGGCCCGCCCCCGCTCAAGCCCGGCGACCTGCTCCCGGTCGGCCCGCCGCCGCGCGAGGCGCCGCTGCTGGACGTCCTGCCCGTCCGCCCGCCGGCCGCCGGCGACATCGAGCTGCGCGCGGTCCCCGGGCCGCGCGCCGACTGGTTCGTGCCGGGCGCGCTGGACGCGTTCTTCACCCGCCCCTACACGGTCACCAGCGACATCGACCGCGTCGGCATGCGGCTCGACGGACCCGGACTGGCCCGCGCGCGGCCCGGCGAGCTGCCCAGCGAGGGGACGGTCACCGGGGCGCTCCAGGTGCCGCCGTCCGGAAAGCCCGTGCTGTTCCTCGCCGACCATCCGCTGACCGGCGGGTATCCCGTCATCGCGGTGGTCGCGTCCGCCGACGTCGGGCGCGCCGCCCAGGCCCGCCCCGGCCAGCGGCTCCGTTTCCGGCCGCACCCGGCCCCGACTCTCGGAAGGGATCCACGATGACCGCACCCCTCGACCCCGGGGCGCTCAGCCCGGACCAGGCCCGCTCGCTGTTCCGGGCCGGCCTCCGCGTCCCCACCTCCGGCTGGTGCGCGGGCTGGACGCAGGCGAACCTCATCAGCGTGCCCCGTGAGGACGCCTACGACCTGCTCCTGTTCGCCCAGCGCAACCCCAAGCCGTGCCCGGTCCTGGACGTCACCGAGCCCGGCGGGACGTCCGCCTCCCTGTTCGGCGGCGACCTGCGCACCGACCTGCCCGGATACGTCGTCTATGAGCACGGCGAACCGGTCGCCGAGGTGTCCGACGCGACCGACTACTGGCGCGGCGACCTCGTCTCGTTCCTCATCGGGTGCAGCTTCACCTTCGAGGACGCGCTCCGGGAGGCCGGCGTCCCCGTCCGGCACCTCGAGCAGAACCGGAACGTCCCGATGTACCGGACGAACCGGATGTGCCGCCGCGCCGGCGCGTTCGGCGGCCCGCTCGTCGTCTCGATGCGGCCGGTCCCGGCCGCGCAGGTGGCCGACGCCGTGCGGGTCACGGCCCGGTACCCGTCCGTCCACGGCGCGCCCGTGCACATCGGCGACCCCGTCGAGCTGGGCGTCGACGACCTGGACGCGCCCGACTTCGGCGACCCGGTCGAGATCCGGGTGGACGAGGTCCCGGTGTTCTGGGCGTGCGGCGTGACCCCGCAGGCGGCGGTGATGGCGTCCCGCCCGAAGCTCGCCATCGGGCACGCGCCCGGCCACATGGCGATCACCGACGCCCGCGACACCCGGTACCTCGTGCCCTGACTCCGGCATAGGCTTCGTCCCATGCCCGAGATCGTCGCCCCCGGCGACCGCCTGGGGGACCGCTACCGCCTGGACCGCCGCCTCGGCGCCGGCGGCATGGCGACCGTCTGGCGCGCGGTCGACCTCGTGCTCGACCGCGCCGTCGCCGTGAAGGTGCCCAAGGAGGGATGGCCCGAGGAGTTCACCCGGCGCCTCCGCCAGGAGGCCCAGGCCGCCGCGGGCCTGACCCATCCCAGCATCACCGGCGTCTACGACTACGGCGAGCACCAGATCGGCCCGGAGGGCCCCGGGGGATCTGAGGGGTCGGCCCCCCAGAGGAGACAGGGCTCGGTTCCCTATGTCGTCATGGAGCTGCTGGACGGGGAGAGCCTCGCGGCGCGGCTGTCCCGCGGGCCGCTGCCCTGGCGCGAGGCGGCCGGGATCGGCGCCCGTGTCGCGGACGCGCTGGCCGCCGCCCACGCCGCCGGGATCGTCCACCGCGACGTCAAGCCCGCCAACGTCTTCCTCACCTCGGTCGGCGTGAAGGTCCTGGACTTCGGCATCGCCTTCACCGGCCCCGCCACGGCCGGCGGGCCCGTCCTCGGCACGCCCGCCTACGTCGCCCCCGAACTCCTGGCCGGCGCGCATCCGACCCCGGCCGCCGACCTGTACTCGCTCGGCGTGGTCCTCCGCGCGTGCCTGACCGCCGGCCCGGACATCCCGGACGAGGTCGCCGCCCTCACCGCGGACTGCCTGCGCGAGGACCCCGAGACGCGGCCCACCGCCCGCGAAGCGGCCCGCGTCCTCGCGGACGCCGCCGGCGTCCAACTGGAGCAGCTGCCCCCGGCCGGAGCCACGGCCGTGCCGGCGGGGGCGGCGCCGGAGGGCGAGCGGCAGAAGACGCGTGTCCTGGCCGAGCCGCCGTCCGCGCAACCCGCCCCGGCGTCGGCGCGGAGGCCGCTGATCATCGCCGGGGCCGCGGTCGGCGCCGTGGTGCTGGTGGCGGTGCTGCTGGCCGCGCTGGCACCCGACTCGTCCCACGAGCGGGCCGCGCCGCCGTCCGCGAGCCCGTCCGGGACGACGACGGCCGCCGCCACCGCGTGCTCGGTCTCCTACACGGTCGACGGGACGTGGCCGCAGGGCTTCCAGGCGACGGTGCGCATCACCAACCTCGGCGACGGCGCGATCGACGGCTGGAAGCTGGGGTTCGAGTTCCCGGACGGCCAGGCGATCACGCAGCTGTGGAACGGCAGCCAGGTGCAGGACGGCCCGTCCGTCACCGTGACGGCGGCGGACTGGAACCGGTCGATACCGCCGCACGGCACCGCCGAGTTCGGGTTCCTCGGCCGCCAGGACGGCGCCAACGGCGCGCCGGCAGCGTTCACCCTGAACGGCGGCGCGTGCGGGGGCTGACCTCCGTCAATGGGAGCGCTCCCGTATCATTTTCGCAGGTCACCGTGCCCATGGCCGAATTGATGCCGGCCGACCTATTGTGTCCTGCCTGGTCGAGGACTTAGAGTCCGGGGCAATCGAAGCGCTTCGACAGATCGACCGTTCGACAGGTCCGGCCATCGGTCCCACCCCCGGAGGAAACATGATCAAGGCAGGCAGGAGCGCGGCCGTCCTCGCCGCCCTTGCCGCGGCGGCGCTGTCGCTCACCGCGTGCGGCGGCGACGACGGCGGCTCCGGCGGCAAGGAGCTGAAGCTCTGGCACTACGAGGCCCCGGACAGCGCCATGGGCAAGGCGTGGAACGAGGCCATCAAGGAGTTCGAGGCCACCCACCCGGGCGTGAAGGTGAAGTTCGAGGAGAAGGGCTTCGAGCAGATCCAGAAGACCGCGCCGATGGTCCTGAACTCCAAGAACGCCCCCGACGTCATGGAGTACAACAAGGGCAACGCGACCGCCGGCCTGCTGTCCAAGCAGGGGCTGCTGACCGACCTCACGCCCGAGGTCACCAAGCGCGGCTGGGACAAGCTGATCAGCCCGAACGTCCAGGTCACCGCGAAGTACGACGCCAAGGGCACGATGGGCGGCGACAAGTGGTTCGGCGTCCCGAACTACGCCGAGTACCTGCAGGTCTACTACAACAAGGACCTGTTCAAGAAGTACGACGTCGAGATCCCGAAGACCTACGACGAGCTCGTCGCCGCCATGGACAAGTTCGTGGCGAAGGACGTCACGCCGCTGACCAACGCGGGCGCCGAGTACATCGCGCACCAGTTCGTCTACCAGCTCGCCCTCGACAAGGCCGACCAGAACTGGGTGGACGCCTACCAGCGCTACACCGGCAAGGTCGACTTCCACGACCCCGCCTGGACGTACGGGGCGACGACCTTCGCCGACTGGGTGAAGAAGGGCTACATCGCCAAGAACTCCGTCAGCCTCAAGGCCGAGGACGCGGGCGTCGCGTTCATGAGCGGCAAGTTCCCGATGATGTTCTCCGGCAGCTGGTGGTTCGGCCGGGTCGCCTCCGAGGCGAAGTTCGACTGGGAGACCGCCGTGTGGCCCGGCGCGAAGATGACGCTCGGCTCCGGCGGCAACCTGTGGGTCGTCCCCAAGGGCTCGGAGAACAAGCAGCTCGCCTACGACTTCATCGACATCACGATGAAGAAGAAGGTGCAGAACATCCTCGGTGACGCGGGCGGCGTCCCGGTCGCGGCGGACCCGGCCGCGATCACCGAGCCGAAGGCCAAGAAGCTCATCGACGACTTCGACGGGCTCGCGCAGTCCGGCGGCCTCGCCTACTACCCGGACTGGCCCGTCGCCGGCTTCTACGACGTGCTGGTGTCCCAGATACAGAAGCTCATGAACGGCGAGTCGCCGGACAAGGTCCTCGGCGGCGTCCAGAAGGCGTACGAGGACGGTCTGCCCAAGTGACGGCGCAGGGCCGCGGCCGGTCGCGGGAGCAGTGGGGCTACGTGCCCTACCTGCTCCCCGGCCTGCTCCTCTTCACCGCCGTCATCGGCGTGCCGTTCCTGATGAACATCGGGACGAGCTTCACCGAGTGGACGGGCGTCGGCACGCCGAAGTGGATCGGGCTCGGCAACTACCGGGAGCTGGTCCGGGACGAGCAGTTCTGGGCCTCGTTCGGGCACAACGCGCTGATCATCCTCGGCATGGCGGTCGTCCCGACGCTGATCGGGCTGGTGCTCGCCGCCGCGCTGACCGACCTGATCAGCCGGCACTTCGGACCGCGGACGGCGAGCGTCCTGCGCGCCTGCATCTACCTTCCGCAGGTGCTGCCGATCGTCATCGCGGGCGTGGTGTGGAGCTGGCTGCTGGCGCCCGAGGACGGCGCGGTGAACGCCCTGCTGGGGAAGATCGGCCTCGGCTCGCTCGCGCACGACTGGCTCGGCGACCCGGCGACCGCGCTGTGGAGCGTCATCGGGGTGATGGTCTGGATCCAGATCGGCTTCCCGCTGGTGATCTTCATGTCCGGGCTGCAGCGGGTCGACCCGTCGCTGTACGAGGCGGCGGAGATCGACGGCGCCACCTGGATGCGGCGGTTCTGGCACATCACGATCCCGCAGATCCGCCCGGAGATCTTCGTCGTGCTGCTGTGGACGACGATCGCCGCGCTGAAGGCGTTCGCGCACATCTTCGTCCTGACGAAGGGCGGTCCGGGCGGCGCGACGAACGTCCCGGCCTACTACTCGTGGGTCAACTTTTTCGAGAAGTCGGACGTGGGCTACGGCTCGGCGATCGCGACCGTGCTGACACTGCTGATCATCGCGCTGACCGTCGTCTTCCTGCGCATGCAGGGCAATGAGCTGGGAGAAGAGCGGTGACCGCGACGCTGTCCAAGAAGTCGAGCGCGCCGCCGCGCGCGGGGCGGGAGGCACCGCACCGCCGCCGCCGGGGGCCGTCCGCCTACGCGGTGCTGGTGGCGCTGACCGCGTTCGCCGGCGTGATGCTGATCCCGTTCGTGGTGGTGGTCTTCAACGCGCTGAAGACGCCGGAGGAGTACACCTCCAAGAGCCCGCTGGCGCCGCCCGACGGCTTCAACCTGGACGCCATGCGGGCGTTCTGGGAGCGCACCGACTTCGGGCACGTCCTGTTCAACAGCGTGCTGATCAGCGGGTCCGTCGCCGTCCTCGCCGTCCTGCTGTCGGTGCTGAACGCCTACGCGCTCGGCATCGGCCGGATCAAGGGGCGGACGTGGGTGCTGGTCCTGCTCCTCATGGCGAACACGGTGCCGCAGGAGGCGCTCGTCTACCCGCTGTACTACATCTCCAAGCAGTTCGGCCTGTACGACACGAGGCTCAGCGTGGTCATCGTGTTCACGGTGATCCAGGCCGCGTTCGGCACCTACCTGCTGTCGTCGGTGCTGTCGGCGTTCCCGCGCCCGCTGCTGGAGGCCGCCCGCATCGACGGCGCCGGCCGCTGGCAGGTCCTGTGGCGCGTCGTCGTCCCGGTGGTGCGGCCGACGCTGTCGGTGCTGCTCGTCTTCTTCTTCGTGTGGACCTGGAACGAGTTCCTGATCCCCATGACGTTCCTGATCTCCAACGAGAACCAGACGGTCTCGGTCGCGCTCGGCGTGCTGCAGGGCCAGCGCCTCATGGACGCCACCATGTCCAGTGCGGCATCGCTGCTCGGCCTCCTCCCGACCGTCGTCTTCTTCCTCATCTTCCAGCGCACTCTGTCGCGCGGACTCACAGCGGGGGCAATCAAGTAATGAAGTTCAGTGACGGCTACTGGATGATGCGCGAGGGTGTGCGGGCGTTTCATCCGGTGGAGGTCCTCGACGTGGACGCCGGGGCGGACTCGTTCACGGTGTACGCGCCCGTCGAGCGGATCCGGCACCGGGGCGACCTGCTCAAGGGGCCGGTGGTGACGGTGACGTGCGAGTCGCCGATGCCGGACGTCATCGGCGTCACCCTCACGCATTTCGCGGGGGAGAGGCGGCGCGGCCCCGATTTCGAGCTGGCCACCGATCCGGGCGGTGAGGTGTCGGTCGATGACGAAGCGGCGACGCTGACGTCCGGTGCGCTGTCGGTGCGGGTCGGACGCGGGGAGAAATGGAGCGTCGACTTCCTCGCGGACGGACGCCGGCTGACCGGCAGCTCGCCCAAGGCGCAGGCCGTCATCGACACCGACGACGGACGCCATTACGTGAGGGAGCAGCTCGATCTGGGCGTCGACCATTTCGTGTACGGGCTCGGGGAGCGGTTCGGGCCGCTGGTGAAGAACGGCCAGTCGGTGGACGTGTGGAACGCCGACGGCGGGACGGCCAGCGAGCAGGCGTACAAGAACGTGCCATTCTACCTGACGAACGCGGGATACGGCGTGTTCGTCGACCATCCGGGGCGCGTCTCGTTCGAGGTGGCGTCGGAGGCGGTCGCGCGGACGCAGTTCAGCGTCGAGGGCCAGTCGATGCGGTACTTCGTCATCTACGGGCCGTCGCCGAAGGAGATCCTGCGCAAGTACACCGCGCTGACCGGGCGGCCCGCGCGGCTGCCGGAATGGTCGTTCGGGCTGTGGCTGTCGACGTCGTTCACCACGTCCTATGACGAGGAGACCGTCTCCTCGTTCATCGACGGGATGGCGGAGCGGGACCTGCCGCTCAGCGTGTTCCACTTCGACTGCTTCTGGATGCGCGAGTTCCAGTGGTGCGATTTCGAATGGGACCCGCGGGTCTTCCCCGACCCGCCGGGCATGCTGCGGCGGCTGCGGGACCGGGGCCTGCGGATCTGCGTGTGGATCAACCCCTACATCGGCCAGCGCTCGCCGCTGTTCGAGGAGGGCCGCTCGCGGGGCTACCTGCTCATGCGCCCCGGCGGGGACGTGTGGCAGTGGGACAAGTGGCAGCCCGGCCTGGCGGTGGTCGACTTCACCAATCCCGAGGCGCGGGAATGGTACGCGGGCAAGCTCGAAGCGCTCATGGACATGGGCGTCGACTGCTTCAAGACCGACTTCGGGGAGCGCATCCCGACCGATGTCGTCTACCACGACGGCTCGGACCCGGAGAGGGCGCACAACTACTACACCTTCCTTTACAACCAGACCGTCTTCGACCTGCTCCGCAAGAAGCGCGGCGAGGGCGAGGCGGTGGTGTTCGCCCGGTCCGCGACGGCCGGCGGGCAGCAGTTCCCCGTGCACTGGGGCGGCGACTGCGAATCGACGTTCGAGGCGATGGGGGAGAGCCTGCGCGGCGGCCTGTCCCTGGGCGCGTCGGGGTTCGGCTACTGGAGCCACGACATCGGCGGCTTCGAGGGGACGCCCGATCCGGCGCTGTTCAAGCGCTGGATCGCGTTCGGGATGCTGTCCTCGCACAGCCGCCTGCACGGCAGCCACTCCTACCGGGTGCCGTGGCTGTTCGACGAGGAGTCGGTGGACGTCCTGCGCGACTTCACCCGGTTGAAGATGCGGCTCATGCCCTACCTTGCCGGCGCGGCGCGGCAGGCGTCCGGGGAGGGCCTGCCGATGATGCGGGCGATGGTCCTGGAGTTCCCCGGCGACCCCGCCTGCACGCACCTGGAACGCCAGTACATGCTCGGCGACGACCTGCTTGTGGCGCCGGTGTTCTCGTCCGACGGCGACGTCTCCTACTACGTGCCGGAGGGTGTGTGGACGCACTACCTCACCGGTGAGCGCGTGCAGGGCGGCCGGTGGGTCCGGGAGCGGCACGGCTTCGATAGCGTTCCCCTGCTCGTCCGTCCGGGTGCGGTCATCCCCGAGGGGGCGGTGGGGGACCGTCCCGACTACGACCACGCGGACGGCGTCACGCTGCGCGTCTACGAGCCGTCCGACGGGACCGCCGTCGTCACCCGGATCGGCGACACCGCCTTCACCACGGTGAGAAACGGTGAAAACGTGCGCGTGACGGGTGAGGGAGCCTGGAACGTTCTCCTCGTCAACGCGCGCGTGGCAGCCGTCGAGGGCGGCGAGCCGTCCGACCATCCGCACGGAGTCCTCGTCAAAGCGACCGGTCGCGAACTGGTCATCACCCTGGAAGAGGAGAACTGATGGGGTTCCCGGAAGGGTTCCTGTGGGGCGCGGCCACCGCCGCCTACCAGATCGAGGGCGCCGCCCGGGAGGACGGCCGGGCGCCGTCCATCTGGGACACGTTCAGCCACACGCCGGGCAAGGTCCTCGACGGCGACACCGGCGACGTCGCCACCGACCACTACCACCGGTGGCGGGAGGACGTCGCGACGATGGCGGCCCTCGGCATCGGCGCCTACCGCTTCTCGATCTCCTGGTCGCGCGTCCTGCCCGGCGGCACGCCCAACCAGAAGGGCCTCGACTTCTACTCCCGGCTGGTCGACGAACTGCTGGAGCACGGCATCGCGCCGGTCGCGACCCTCTACCACTGGGATCTCCCGCAGGACCTGGAGGACGCGGGCGGCTGGACCGAGCGCGACACCGCCCGCCGGTTCGGCGACTACGCCGAGCGGATCGGACGCGTCCTCGGTGACCGCGTGCACACCTGGACGACGCTGAACGAGCCGTGGTGCTCGGCGTTCCTCGGCTACGCGTCCGGTGTGCACGCCCCCGGTCGCACCGACCCGGCCGGCGCGCTGGCCGCCGCCCACCACCTCAACCTGGCGCACGGCCTCGCGGTGCGCGCGCTGCGCGGGGTGACGCCGCCGTCCGCGCGGCACTCGGTGACGCTGAACCTGCACCACCTGCGCGGTGACGCGGAGGCCGTCCGGCAGGTGGACGCCGTCTCCAACCGGGTGTTCCTGGACCCGATGCTGGGCCACGGCTACCCCGCCGACCTGCTGGAGGACACCGCGTCCATCACCGACTGGGGCTTCGTCCGCGACGGCGATGAGGCCATCATCGCCGCGCCCCTGGACGTGCTGGGCGTCAACTACTACTCGCCGACCCTCGTCCGGGTGTGGGACGGGACGTCCCCGCGCGAGCACGCCGACGGCCACCGGCAGGGCGCGGCGTCGCCGTTCGTCGGCTGCGACCGCGTCGAGTTCGCCGAGCAGCCCGGCCCGTACACGGCGATGGGCTGGCCGATCGACGCGAACGGCATGGAGGAGCTGCTGCTCCGCCTGCACCGCGAGTACCCCGGCACCCCGCTGATGGTCACCGAGAACGGCGCCGCGTTCGACGACGCGCCGCAGGACGGACGGGTCCGCGACGCCCGGCGCATCGACTACCTGCGCGACCACATCGCGGCCGTGGAGCGGGCGAGCACGGCCGGCGCCGACGTCCGCGGCTACTTCGCGTGGTCGCTGCTGGACAACTTCGAATGGGCCTACGGCTACTCCAAGCGCTTCGGCCTCGTCCACGTCGACTACCCGACCGGGACGCGGACCTGGAAGGACAGCGCCCACTGGTACCGGGACACGATCGCCACCCACCGCGGGAGCGCCTGACGATGGAGCGGGAGCGCCCGATGACGGGGCGGGCGGGGGCGGCCGTCGCGGCGCTCGCCCTGGCCGCGTTCTGCTTCGGCACGACCGAGAACCTCCCGATCGGGCTGCTCCCGCTCATCGCCGACGACCTGGACGTCTCCGCCTCCGCCGTCGGGCTGCTCGTCACCGGCTACGGGATCGTGGTCGCGGTCGTCTCCGTCCCGCTCGTCAAGATGACGGTCCGGATGGGCCGCCGCCCGCTGCTGACCGGCGTGATGGCCCTGTTCATCGTGATGAGCTTCGCGGCGGCGGCCGCGCCCGGCTACGGCACGCTGTTCGGCACGCGGCTGGTGACCGCGCTCGGGCAGGCGGTGTTCTGGCCGGTCGCCGTGGTCGCCGCCGCCGGGCTGATGCCGCCGGAGGCGCGGGGCCGCGCGGGCGCCTACGTGTTCGCGGGCGGCTCGATGGCGATCGTCCTCGGCGTCCCCGCCGGGACGTGGCTCGGCCGGGCCATCGGGTGGCGCGCGTCGTTCGCCGCGCTCGGCGTGCTGTGCCTGGTGTCCCTGGTCGCGATCGCCGTCCTGCTGCCGGGCGGCAGGGCGACCGGCCGCGACCCCGTCCCGGCGTCCGCGCCGGACGCCCGGCGCTTCCGGCTGCTGGTCGTCACGATCATGCTGCTGATCGGCGGGTTCTTCACCGCCTTCACCTACATCACCGAGTTCCTGACGCGGGTGAGCGGCTTCTCCGGCGCCGCCATCAGCCCGCTGCTGCTGGTGAACGGCGTCGCCGACATCGCCGGAGTGGTCATCGCCGGGATCGTGGTGGACCGCGGCCCGCGCGCGCTGGCCGCCGGGTCCGCCGCGGTGCTGGCGATCGCCATGCTCGGCCTGTTCGCGTTCGGCACGGCGGCGGTCCCCGCGGTGGCCATGCTGATCCTGCTGGGCATCGGGATCCCGGCTGCCGCGACGGCCTTCCAGGCCCGCGTGATGGAGTCGGCGCCGGGCGACACCGACATCGCCTCGGCGTGGACGTCGTCCGCGTTCAACGTCGGGATCGCGGGCGGCGCCCTGCTCGGCGGCGCGCTGCTGCCGCTGACCGGGGTGCGCGGCACGCCGCTCGCGGGCGCGGCCGTGGCGGCCGCCGCCCTCGCGGTGATCCTGCTCGACCGGCCGCCGCGGGCCCGTGCCCCGGCGGCGCCCGCCGCGGCTAGCATCGAATCCGCTTTGAAACGCTTCGACGCCGACGGGACGGTCCGTGGTCAAGATCACTGATGTGGCGCGGCACGCGGGAGTGTCGCCGAGCACGGTCTCCTACGTGCTGAGCGGCAAGCGCTCGATCTCCGAGGAGACGCGGCGGCGCGTCCGGGAGAGCATCCGCGAACTCGGCTACCGCCCGCACGCGGGCGCGCGGGCGCTCGCCAGCAGCCGCTCCAACGTGCTCGCGCTGATGATCCCGCTGCGCTCGGGCATCGCGGTGCCCGTCGTCATGCAGTTCGCGGTGTCGGTGGTGACGGCCGCGCGCCGGCACGACCACGACGTCCTGCTGCTCACCCAGGAGGAGGGGGAGGACGGCCTGCGCCGCGTCGCCGACAGCGCGCTCGTGGACGCCCTGATCGTCATGGACGTGCAGATGAAGGACCCGCGGCTGCCGCTGCTGCGCTCCCTGGACCGGCCGAGCGTGCTCATCGGGTTCCCCGCCGACGCCGACGACCTGACCTGCATCGACCTCGACTTCCACGCCGCCGGCGCCGTCTGCGTCGAGCACCTCGCCGGACTCGGGCACCGCGAGATCGCGCTGATCGGCTCGCCGCCCGAGGTGTACGCGCGGCAGACCGGCTACGCGCAGCGGGTCGCGGACGGGTTCGCCGCGGCGGTGGCCTCGCACGGCCTGAAGGGGGACGTCCACCCGTGCGAGGCGACGGCGGACGCGGCGCGGGAACTGGTCGCGCGGCTGCTCGCCGAACGCCCCGGGCTGACCGGCGTCCTCGTCCACAACGAGCCGATCGTCGGCCCGGTGGTGCGGGCGCTGCGCGCGGCCGGGCGGCGCGTCCCCGAGGACGTCTCGGTCGTCGCGATGTGCCCGGACGAGATGGCCGAGCACGCCGAGCCGCCGCTGTCGTCCGTCGCGATCCCGGCCGACGAGGTGGGCGGGCGCGCCGTCGACCTGCTGATGGCCAAGCTGGACGGCGCCGCCGCCGCTCACTGACATCGACGAGAAGGAGGCCAGGGGCCTTTTCACGGCCCGTTATCGAAGCGCTTCGACACGTCACTCGGGGGCAAGTCCAGAGGAGAATCGGTGAACAGACCCCATCGAACCCCCCGTTCCCCCGGCCGGCGCAGCCGGTCGCTGACCCTCGTCCTGGCCGCCGCGCTGGCGGCCCCCCTCACCTGGGCGGCGCCGGCCGCCGCCCGGGAGACCTACCCGTTCCGCGACCCCGGGCTGTCGGTGGACGCCCGCGTGGACGACCTGCTCGGCCGCCTCACGCTCGACGAGAAGATCTCCCTCCTGCACCAGTACCAGCCGCCGATCCCGCGCCTCGGGATCGGCCGGTTCAAGACGGGGACGGAGGCGCTGCACGGCGTCGCCTGGTCCACCGACATCCACAACAGCGGCGCCGTCGTGACCGCCAAGGGCACGGTGTTCCCGCAGTCGGTCGGGCTCGGCGCCACCTGGGACCCGGCGCTGCTCAAGGAGATCGGCTCCGCCGTCGGCGACGAGGCCCGCGGCTACAACAGCGAGAACCCGGACGTGTGGGGCCTGCAACTGTGGGCGCCCGTCGTCAACCTGCTGCGCGACCCGCGCTGGGGCCGCAACGAGGAGGGTTACTCCGAGGACCCGCTGCTCACCGGCCTGCTCGCCACCGCCTACGGGCACGGCATGCAGGGCGACGACCCGGACCGCCTCAAGACCGCGCCGGTGCTCAAGCACTACATGGCCAACAACAACGAGATCCGCCGCGACCAGACGTCGTCCAGCCTGCGGCCGCGGGTGGCGAAGGAGTACGACGAGGTCCCGTTCGAGATCCCGATCTCGCGGGACGCGGCGACCGGGATCATGACGGCGTACAACCTGGTCAACGGCCGTCCCGCGACGGTCACGCCGGACGCCGGCGGCCTCGTCCGCTCCTGGACGGACCGGACGCTGTTCAACGTCACCGACGCGGGGGCGCCCAACAACATCGTCAACTCGCAGAAGTACTACCCCGACCTGGCCTCCGGTGACGCGGCGATCGTGAAGGCGGGCGTGGACAGCTTCACGACCGACGACACGAACTCCTCCATCACCGTCAACGCGATCAAGGAAGCGCTGTCGCGGGGCCTGCTGGCGGAGGCCGACGTCGACCGCGCGGTCGGGAACATCCTCAGCATCCGGGTGCGGCTCGGCGAGTTCGATCCGGGCGGCGGTCCCTACGGGAAGATCACCAAGGACGCGGTGGACAGCCCGGCGCACCGCGCGCTCGCCCGCGAGGCCGCGGCCGAGCAGATGGTGCTGCTGAAGAACAAGGGCGGCGCGCTGCCGCTGTCGTCCGGGAAGGTCGCGGTCGTCGGGCCGCTCTCGGACACGCTCTACACCGACTGGTACTCGGGCTCGCTGCCGTACCGGGTCACGCCGCTGGACGGCATCAAGAAGCGGGCGGCCGGTCCCGTGGCGTCGAGCGAGGGCGTCGACCGGATCGCGCTGAAGGACGTCTCGACCGGCAAGTACATCGCGGGCGGGACGGGATCGGGTGCCGTTCTCAAGACGGGGCCGACGTCGGCCTCCGACGCGACCGCGCAGTTCGACGTGTTCGACTGGGGCCAGGGCGTCGTCACGCTGCGCAGCGCCGCGAACGGCAAGACCGTCGGCCGCTACAACTGGGGCGACACGTTCGCCAATGACCAGGACCAGCCGAACGGATGGTTCGTCCAGCAGATGTTCAAGCTGGAGAGGCAGGACGACGGCGATCTCCTGCTCCGGTACGCGGGTTACGAGAAGGCGTACGACTGGGCCGACCCGGCCAAGACGTATGTGAAGGCGCAGGACGACGGGACGCTCGTCCTCACCACCAAGGACGGCGCTTCCCGGTTCGCCAAGGACGTCGTCAGCAGCGGGGTGGATGCCGCGGTCAAGGCGGTGACGGGTGCCGACTCCGCCGTGGTCGTGGTCGGCAGCATGCCGTTCATCAACGGCCGCGAGGACCACGACCGGACGACGATGGCGCTCGCGGAAGGGCAGTCGGAACTCATCAAGGCCGTCCGGAAGGCGAATCCGAACACGGTCGTCGTGGTGGAGAACAGCTACCCGACGACGCTCAACTGGGAGCAGGCGAACGTCCCGGCGATCCTGTGGACGAGTCACGCGGGCGCAGAGACGGGCAATGCGCTGGCGTCCATCCTGTTCGGCGACGAGAGCCCGTCCGGGAAACTGCCGCAGACCTGGTACCGGTCTGAGGCGCAACTGCCGGACATTCTCGACTACGACATCATCAAGTCGGACCGGACGTACCAGTACTTCAAGGGGAAGCCGCTCTACCCGTTCGGGTACGGCCTCTCCTACACCACGTTCCGGTACGGCACGCCGCGGCTGAGCAGCCATTCCGTGGGACGCGACGGAACGGTCACCATCACCGTGCCCGTCACCAACACCGGTAAGAAGGCCGGGGACGAAGTCGTCCAGCTCTACACCCACCAGCGGACGTCGCGGGTCAAGCAGCCTTTGCAGAAGCTGCGCGCCTTCGACAAGGTCCACGTCGCCCCCGGAAAGACGGTGACGGCGAAACTCCGTCTGGACGCCTCGGACCTCGCGATCTGGGACGTCACCCGCAACAAGTGGACGGTCGAGAGGTCGAAGCAGGACCTGCTGATCGGCTCCTCGTCCGCCGACATCCGGCAGCACACGACGCTCAACGTGCGCGGCGAGCGCATTCCCGACCGGGACCTGTCCACGGTGACCCGTGCCGCCGACTTCGACGACCAGAACGGCATCCAGCTGGTCGACGAAACGAAGGTGAAGGGCGACGCGGTCGCCGGCGCGGCGAACTCCTGGCTGAAGTTCGCGGACGCCGACCTCGGCCGTTCGACGGGCACGATCACCGCGCGTGTGGCGGGCACGTCGGCGACCACGATCCAGGTTCGCCTGGACCGTCCCGACGGGCCGGTCGCCGGAACGCTGAACGTTCCGTCGACCGGTGACGAGTACACCTACAAGGAGATCAGCGCCGAACTGCGGAACGTCCGCGATGACCACGACGTGTATCTGGTCTTCAACGGCGAAACCCGCCTGAGCACCTTCTCCCTCACCCGATGAATCGTCGGCCCGCCCCGGCCTCGCCCGGGGCGGGCCGGTCCGCTGCAAAGGACGCCATCCATGCGTGCCAACAGCAAACCCACCGCCGTCATCGCCGCCGTCCTCACCGCCGCCGCGCTCCTCATGGCCCCGGCTCCCGGCCGTCCCGCCCAAGCCGAAACGCACCCCGCCCAAGCCGAAACGCACAACGTCGGCTACGACCGCTACTCGCTCACCGTCGACGGGCAACGCGTCCTGCTGTGGGCGGGTGAATTCCACTACTTCCGGCTCCCGAGCCCGGCCCTCTGGCGGGACGTCCTGGAGAAGATCAAGGCCGCCGGATTCAACGGAGTGTCGCTCTACTTCGACTGGGCCTACCATTCACCGGCTCCCGGGAAATACGACTTCACCGGCGTCAGGGACGTCGACCGGCTCCTGCGCCTGACCGACGAACTCGGCCTCTACGTCGTCGCGCGTCCCGGCCCGTACATCAATGCCGAAACGACCGGCGGCGGCCTTCCCGCATGGCTGAAGACCGTCCCCGGACGTGCCCGCTCCAGCGACCCGAACTACACCGCCGCCTACCGGGACTGGCTCGCCCACATCGACCCGATCATCGCGAAGCATCAGGTCACGCACGGCGGATCGGTCATCGTCTACAACGCCGAGAACGAGTACGCGGCCAACACCGACCCGGCCTACATGGAGGACGTCCAGCGCCAGGCCCGCGCCCACGGAATCGACGTCCCCATCTCCCACAACCAATGCTGCGACGCCTCCTGGACGCCCACGTGGGCGACCGGTCAAGGCGCCGTCCAGATCCCCGGCGTGGACGACTATCCGCAGGCATTCGAATGCCGCGAGCCCGACGTCTGGGGGACCTGGGGCGAGGGCGTCACCGAACGCCTCAGCCCCGATGCGCCCGCCTACGCAGCCGAGTACCAGGCAGGCGCCATCGACGCGAACCGCGCCGGCTACGACAAGTGCCGCGAACTCACCGGCCCGAAGTACATGAAGGTCTACTACAAGTCGAACCTCATCACATCGGGCGCCACGATGTTCGGCTACTACATGGCCTTCGGCGGCACGAACTGGGGACGGCTCGCCCAGCCGAACGACGTCTATACGTCCTACGACTACGGCGCCCCCATCACCGAGAACCGGCAACTCACCGCCAAGTACGACGAGTTCAAACGCCAGGGCCTCTTCTTCACCACGGTCGCGCCTCTCAGCAGAACCGACCCGGCCGAGGCTCCCGCGTCCGACAACGCCGCCGTCCACACTGAGGCCCGAGCCAACCCCGACACCCGCACGCAGTTCGTCCTCGTCCGGCACGCCGACCGCAGAACCGACGACGACCAGTCGGCGAACCTCACCTGGAACACCCCTGACGGCACCTACAACCTGCCTATGACCCTGAAAGGCCGGGACGCGAAGATCCTCGTGGCCGGCTACGACATGGGCGGCCAGCGCCTGGCCGCGACGACCTCCGAACTCCTCACCCACACGACCGCCAACGGGCGAGACATAGCCGTCCTCTACGGCACCGAAGGCACAGCGGGAACGACCGTCCTCCGCTACAACTCACGTCCTGAGGTCAAGGTCCTGGACGGCTCGGTGAAGTCGACCTACTCCAACGGCGACCTCGAACTCGACTACGAACACGACGGCCTGGCCCGGATCCAGATAACAGGCGGAGGCCGGAAGCCCGCACTCCTCCTCATCGGCACCGACGCAGAAGCCGCCAAGTTCTGGCGCTCCGGCGACACCCTCGTCCGAGGAACCGACCTCGTTCGCTCCGTGCAAACCAAGAACGACACCGCAGCGATACGAGCAGACCTGGCCAAGCCAGGCGACATCGAGGTCTTCACCTCAGTTCATCGCCTGACCCTGAACGGCAAGAACCTCCACGCCCGAACAACACCAAGCGGCACACTCCTCGCCCGCGCCAAGGGCCCGCGCCCGGTCAAACTCCCATCTCTCAAGCACTGGCGCACAAAGCAAGGCGCCCCTGAAACATCACCCGACTTCGACGACTCGACCTGGAAGGTCGCCGACCACGCCACCACGGTGAGCCCCATCAAGCCGAAGAACCCACCCGTCCTCTACGCCGACGACTACGGCTTCCACCACGGCCACGTCTGGTATCGCGGCCACTTCACCGCAACGGGCGCGGAGAAGACCGTCAACCTGAACGCCATTACCGGCAAGCACGGCATCTACCAGGTCTGGCTGAACGGCCGCTACCTCGGTTCGGCGGCCGGCGGCGAACAGAAGGACGCAGACGCCCCGATCAACGAGAACCCGGGTCCGGGCACCTTCGAAATCCCCTCCGACCTTCTCCAGAAAGACCAGAAGGCCGTCCTCTCCGTCCTAGTGGAGAACATGGGCCACAACGACGACTGGACGGCCGACGACTACCGCCAGAAGCAGCCGCGCGGCCTGGTCAACGCCGAAGTGACCACGAACCCGGTCACCTGGCGGATCCAGGGAACCGAAGCCGAAGACCAGCTCCGTGGCCCCCTCAGCACGGGCGGTCTCTACGGCGAACGAGAAGGCTGGCACCTACCGTCCGCCCACACGAAGTCCTGGCAACTGGGCTCCCCGACCGACCCCCTCCACCCAGGTGTCCGCTGGTACAGCGCCAACACTCACCTGGCCATCCCCAAGGACCAGGACGTCCCCGTAACCCTGCACGTCGACAAGGGCACAGGCCACTACCGAGCCCTCATCTTCATCAACGGCTGGAACATGGGGGAGTACGTCAACGGTGAAATTCAGCAAGACTTCACCCTCCCCGACGGCATCCTCCACCCCCACGGCAGCAACACCATCACCCTGGCCGTGATCGCAGAAGACACCTCCCACCCCGGCGGGGTCTCCCTGAAGGCCGCCGCGAACCTGCGAGGAGGCGTCCCGGCCCCCTGACCCGCGCTCACCCGGCGGCGGCCAGGCTCCGCAACGACCGCAGAGCCTCGGCCGCCGCCCCCGACCCCGCGCCCTCAGGCCGAAGATGACTCCAGGTGGGTGGGTCGTGGAGGCCGAGCGCGCTGTAAGGCCGGTTACCCTGCTCGGCTGCAACTCGTCCAAGGCGGCCCTGAACGCCATAACCCCCATCTATGGCAACGCCCTCCGCGACGCGGGTATCAGGGGCAACGCGCTCTCCCCAGGATTCTGCGCCACCGACCTCAACGGCCACACAGGCGCCCTGAGCGCGGACGAAGGCGGAGCCCACAGAGCCCTCCCGGTGATGAGTTATCGCGCTCGCAGGCGTCATACATACGACGGGACAGGACGAGGCGGAGGGATGACGTGATGAGGGCGGACGCACGGCTGGAGCTGGGCGAGGTCGACCAGGCGGCCTTCTCGGGGCTGACGGACCGGCATCGGCGGGAGTTGCACGTGCACTGCTACCGGATGCTCGGGTCGTTCGATGACGCCGAGGACGCCGTGCAGGAGACGTTCCTGCGGGCTTGGCGGCGGCGGGAGACCTTCCAGGGGCGGTCGACGCTGCGGGCCTGGCTGTACCGGATCGCCACCAACGCCTGCCTGGACCTGCTCGCCAAGCGCCGTCCTGAGCCCGCGACCGGCGGCGAGGTGCCGTGGCTGCAGCCCTACCCGGACCAGTTGCTGGACGAGGTGCCCGCAGGCGACGCGGACGAGCCGGAGGCCGTCGCCGTCGCGCGGGAGACGATCGAGCTGGCGTACCTGGTCGCGGTCCAGCATCTGGCGCCGCGCCCCCGGGCGGTGCTGATCCTGCGGGACGTGCTCGGCTGGCCGGCCAAGGACGTCGCGGAACTTCTCGGCGACTCCGTCAACAGTGTGAACAGCGCGCTGCAGCGGGCCCGCGCCGGGATGCGGGAGCACCTGCCCGCCGAACGGCAGGACTGGACCGGCGGCGAGGAGGACGCCGAGACGCGCGAGCTGGTGCGCCGCTTCACCGACGCCAGCGTGGCCACCGACATCGACCGGCTCGCCGCACTGCTACGGGACGACGTCCGCTGCTCGATGCCGCCCACTCCTGGCCTGCAGGTCGGCCGAGACGCGGTGGTGAGCGACTGGGTCGAGGACGGCTTCACGCGCTTGACGGGCCTGCGCGCCGTCCGGACCTCCGTGAACCGGCAGTCCGCCGTCGCCTTCTACCTCTGGCAGGAGCCGGAGGGCGCGTACCTGCCGCTGACCATCGACGTCCTGCGCGTCACCGGCGGGGCGATCACCGAGATCACCGTCTTCCACGCCGACCGGTTCCCCCGGCTCGGACTACCGGAGCGCCTGCCGGCGGACGCCGCGGAGTAGGCAAGGCGCACGACATCACACGCCGACCAAACGAAGGGCGATGACATGACCAGCATGAATGACGCCGGGGCGGTCGCGGGCCCGGCGCCGGCCGGGACCGGCCGCTTCCGCCGACTCGCCGGTACCGGCATCGCCGCCGTGCTCGCGGCGATGGCGGTCACCACCCTCGCCGCTGCGGTGGCCCAGGCCGCCGGCGCCGACTTCGAGATCCCCGATGGCGGGGAGTCGATCCCGCTGCCCGGGTTCGCCGTGGTGACCGGCTTCTTCTCGGTCGTGGGCCTCGCCATCGCCGCCGCTCTTCTCCGCTGGAGCGCTCGTCCCGCCACGCGCTTCGTGTGGACGGCGGTCTCGCTGACCGCGATCTCGTTGGTCCCGCCTCTCCTCTCCGGGGCGAGCACCGCCACCACCACAGCTCTTGTCGCGCTGCACCTCGTCCCCGCGGCGGTAATGATCCCCGCCCTGACGCGGTCTCTCCGCACCCTGAGCTAGTGCGGTGTCCACCAAGGTGCACCGGGTGCGTTGACCTGCGGCGTGTTGTTGTTATGAGCGCGTCGGAAGCAACAACACGCCGCAGATCAACGACGGGTGCGTTCGGCTTGGGAGATGGTGCCGAGCCCGCGGGGCTCGGTCCGCGGCTGGCCGGGAAGGTCGTGCCGCTGTCCGAGCAAGCCCCGGATGTGCTACGGGTGTGCTGAGCGCGCTGGTGGTGAGACGGCCGTCGGCGGTTCTCCGGTGGGGCTGCCCGACGAGTTCGCCGTTGTCATGGCGCGGGTCGCCGCTCTGCGGCGGGCCAAGGAGGATGCCGTGATGCCCAGTCTGAGCGTGTCGGCTACGAGGTGGGGCGGACGTGGGCGGGCAGGTACTCGGGGTGGGTCAGGTGGTGGGTCACGTCGCCTGCCAGGTCCATGGTTATGCGGCGTTCGGTGAAGCGCCAGTGGCCCTCGTGCACCTCGAAGGTGTCGTGGTAGGTGCCGCAGGCTATGGGTTGCAAGGGGAGGCCCGGGGCGGCCTGCAGGACGGTGTAGTACGCCTTTGAGGTCGCGGTGCCGGCGGTCTCGTCGACCTCGATGGCGACGTTCGAGGTCACGTGCTTGGTGCGCAGGGTGCCGTCCTCGTGGACGATCACCGTCTTCTCGAACATGCGGGCGATCGCGTCGCCGCCGTGGAGGGTGCCGCCGCTGCCGGTGAAGGCGGCGCCGGCGAACAGGTCGCGGATGCCCGCGAAGTCGGCGTTGTCCACGCACTCGGCGTAGCGGTAGATCAGGTTGGCGATGGCCTGGTGAGCGCACGGTATGCCCCATCTTCGGCGGGTCGCGCCGGCTGCTCGGAACGTGCTCCCGGTGAGCGGGACGGGATATCACATGTCCGGGTCAATTTGTGTCCAAGTGGCATTGCACGGTTGGGCAGACTTGATTTAAGTATTGACCGGTGGCCAGGTTGGGACTTGAGCTGCCCTTGTTTGTGGGAGTTTGCGGCACCTAATGTCTGGATGCGGCGGGACGTCCACCACAATGCGATGTCCCGGCCGGCCCGGTGCCGCAGATCGCGGCGGGCGAATCCAGGGAGGAAGACATGCACATGTCGCGTGCCCGTTTCCGGTGGGCGGCCGTGCTGGCGGGAATGGCGGCCGGCGCATCGGCCGCGCCCGCGCAGGCGGCCGGACCGGCCGGCTCCTACGTGCTCACGGTGGTGCACGAGCTGGGGCCGAAGATCGAGCGCAGCCTGCACTGCGACCCGGACGGCGGGACGCTCATCCAGGCGTCCAGGGCCTGTGACCAGCTGAGACTCGTCGACGGCAGGGTCGAGCGCATCCCCGCGCGGACGGGGGTGTGCACGCTGGAGTACGCGCCGGTCCGGGTGATCGCGCGCGGCAGCTGGCACGACAGGCCCCGGCGTTTCGAGCGGACGTACCCGAACCGCTGCGTCGCCGTGCGCGAGACCGGCGGAATCCTTTTCGGCGGATAACCCCCCACAGACCGCGGGCCGCCGGAATGGGGAAGCGGGGTGCTGTCCGGCGGCCCGCATCAAAAAGGAGGCGTCAATGCTCGCTTTCACCGGGCCCGACGTGCTGGTCACCTACGAGCGCACCGGGGGATTCGCCGGAATCCAGGAACGGGTGGCCGTCGAGAATTCGGGAACGGCCCTCGTCAATGGGAAAAGGGTCGCGCTGGCGGACGACGAGATGCGCGGCCTGCGGGACGCGCTCGGCGGCATCGTCACCACCGGCTCGTCCGAGGCGGGGTGCCGGGTGGCCGACCACTTCACCTACACCCTCGCCTATGACGGGCACCGGGCCACGCGGTGCTGGCTGCCGTCCGACTGGCGCGCGGCCGTCGAGCGGCTGGAGGCGCTGACCCGCAGGTGAGACGTCGCCGCCCTCAGGCGCAGGCGCGGGTGTGCAGGTCGCGCACGGCCGCCTCGAGGGCGGCGACCGGCCCGTCCACGCGGACGCCCGGCACGATGTCCTGGATCGGGATCGCGTTGACCGGGCCCGGCGGGACGCCCAGCTCGGTGCGCAGGTCGACCAGCTGCCGGGCCGACATGACGTACACGATGCGGCCGAGGCCGACCCAGCCGTGCGCGGCCGAGCACATCGGGCAGTGCTCCCCGGAGGTGTAGACGGTCGCCGCCGCCCGCTCCTGCGGCGTCATGTTGGCCGCCGCCCAGCGGGCGATCTCGAACTCCGGATGCCGGGTCTGGTCGCCGCCGGCCACCCGGTTGCGGTCCTCGAACAGGACCTTCCCGGACGCGGCGACCAGCACCGACCCGAACGGTTCGTCGGCCGCCTCCAGCCCCTCGGCGGCCAGCTCGACGCAGCGGTTCAGATGGAGGAGTTCCTCGGCGGACGGTTCGTAACCCATCGGCCGATCGTAGATCACGCCGATTCGCGCAGCACCAGGTGAGGCTGCAGGATGATCACCGGGTCGGCGACCGTCTCGCCGCGGATCCGCGACACCAGCAGCCGCGCCATCTCCACGCCCATCTCCTCCAGCGACTGGTGGACGGTGCTGAGCGGCGGGTCGGCGAGCGGCGCGGCGGAGGAGTCGTCGAACCCGATCACCGCGACGTCGTCGGGGATGCGCCGCCCGCGCCGGTGCAGGATGCGCAGCGCCCCGAACGCCATCGGGTCGCTGGCCGCGAACACCGCGTCCAGCCGCGGCTGCGCGGCCAGCAGCTTCTCCGCGGCGGCGATGCCGCTGGCCTCGCCGAAGTCGCCGTACTCGACGTACTCGGGCAGCCCCGCGTCGGCGAGCGCCTCCCGGTAGCCGGCCAGCCGGTCGATGCCCACCCCCATGTCCTGGGGCCCGGCGATCGCCGCGATGTGCCGCCGGCCCCCGGAGATCAGGTGGCAGACGGCCTCGCGGGCGCCGCTGCGGTTGTCGACGTCGACGTAGCTGACCGGGGTCAGGCCGGGCGGGCAGCCGCCGAGGACGGTCGGCACGCCGTTGGCCTCCAGCTTCGCGGGCAGCGGGTCCTCGGCGTGCAGCGAGGTGAGGAGCACCCCGTCCACGTGCTGGGTGGTGAGGTACTCCTCCAGCCGGCCGTACTCGTCGGGGGAGCGGGCGAGCGCGAGCAGCAGTTGCAGCCCGGTGTCGCCCAGCCCGTTGCTGATCCCGCGGATGATCCCCGCGAAGTACGGCTCGCCGAACAGCCGCTGGTCCGATTCGGCGACGACGAGCGCGACGGTGTCGGTACGACGGGTGACGAGCGTGCGCGCCGCCCGGTTCGGCACGTAGCCGAGCTCCTCGATCGCCCGCAGCACCGCTTCGCGGGCCTGCGGGCTGACCCGCGGCGAGCCGTTGACCACGCGCGACACCGTGCCGCGGCCCACTCCGGCCCGCGCGGCGACTTCTTCCAATGTCGGGCGCGTGCTCCTGCCCGTCATCCGGCCCCCTCTTCTCCGTACCGTCCACCGTCCCCCGGGGTCAGGCCCGTTCGGGCAGCCCGCCCTGCCGGATCACCCCGGCGTACCAGCGCGCGCTGTCCTTCGGCACCCGGCGCTGCGTGGCGTAGTCGACGTGCACCAGCCCGAAACGCTTCGAATAGCCCCAAGCCCATTCGAAATTATCCAGCAGCGACCAGGTGAAGTAGCCGTGCAGCGGCACTCCGTCGGAAATCGCGTCGTGGCAGGCGCGCAGGTGCGCGTCCAGATAGGCGATGCGGCCCGTGTCTTGGACCGTGCCATTCCCGTCAAGTGTCTCGTCGTAGCCCGCGCCGTTCTCGGTGATGTACAGCGGGACGGACGGGTACTCGCGGTGCAGCCTGGTCAGGACCTCGTACAGGCCGCGCTCGTCGATCTCCCAGCCCATCCCGGTGACGGGACGGCCGGCCGGGACGAACCGGACATGGTCGCTGCCCACCCACGGCGAGTGCGTCGAGAACGGCGACGAGGCGGTCTGCGCCGCCTCGCCGGGCGTGCCGGCGACCGTGTGCCGCGAGTAGTAGTTGATGCCGAGCTGGTCGATCCGCTGGTTGATGGCGGCCAGGTCGGCGTCCGGCGGGGTGAACCCGTAGCGGGACGTGTCGGCGAGGACGTCGTCGGGGTAGCGGCCGAGCAGCAGCGGGTCGAGGAACAGCCGGTTCTGCAGCCCGTCGATGCGGCGCGCCGCGTCCACGTCGGCGGGGTCGTCCGACGCCGGGGACACCGCGTACAGGTTGACGGCGGCGCCGAACCGGTTGCCCGGGTGGCGCGCCCGCATCGCCTCGACCGCGAGGCCGTGGCCGAGCAGCAGGTGGTGCGCGGCGAGCAGCGACGCGGCGGCGTCACGCCGTCCGGGCGCGTGCTCGCCCGACGCGTAGCCGAGGAACGCCGCGCACCACGGCTCGTTCACCGTCGTCCAGTGGTGGACGCGGTCGCCGAGCGCGGCGTGCACGTGCGCCGCGTACTCGGCGAACCGGTGCGCGGTCTCGCGCTCCGGCCAGCCGCCCTTGTCCTCCAGCGGCTGCGGGAGGTCCCAGTGGTAGAGGGTCGGCCACGGCTCGATGCCGGCCTCCAGCAGCGTGTCGACCAGCCGCCGGTAGAAGTCGAGCCCCTCGGCGTTGAAGGTGCCGGCACCGTTCGGCTGCACCCGGGGCCAGGAGATCGAGAACCGGTACGCGGTCAGGCCGAGGCTCGACATGAGCGCCACGTCCTCGCGGAACCGGTGGTAGTGGTCGACGGCGACGTCGCCGTTCTCACCGTTGAGGACCTTGCCCGGGGTGGCGCAGAAGGTGTCCCAGATGGACGGCCCGCGCCCGCCCTCTCCGGCGGCTCCCTCGATCTGGTAGGCGGCGGTGGCGGCCCCCCAGCGGAACCCGGTCGGGAAAGGTGCGGCGGGAGCCGCGCTGGTGTCGTCCTGTAGGGAGGTCACGCCTTCACAGCACCTTCCATGATTCCGCCGATGATCTGGCGGCCGAAAATGATGAACACGATGAGGAGCGGCAGGATGGCCACGCTGGTCCCGGCGAACATGAGCGTGTAGTCCTTGAAGTACGCGTTCGCCAGGTTGTTGATGGACAGCTGCACCGTGGGGTTGTCGGGCTGCAGGACCGCGAGCGGCCACATGAACTCGTTCCAGGTCTGCATGAACGTGAAGAGGCCGAGGACGCCCGCCGCCGGGCGCAGCGCCGGCAGCACGACGCGCCAGTAGATGCCGAAGGTGGTGCACCCGTCGACGCGGGCCGCCTCGATCAGCTCGTCCGGGACGGCCTGGTCGGCGTACTGCCGCATCATGAACACGCCGAAGCCGGTGACGAGGAACGGGACGATGACCGCCTGCAGCTGACCCTGCCAGCCGAGCTTCACCATGATCATGTACAGCGGGATGATGCCCATCTGCACCGGGATCATCATCGTCGCGATGATCGTGAGCATCAGCGCGTTCTTGCCGCGGAAGCGCAGCTTGGCGAACGCGAAGCCGGCCAGCGAGGCGAAGAACACCGTGGAGATCGTCACCGCGGCGGATGCGATCGCCGAGTTCAGCAGGCCCTTGGCGAAGTAGGCCTCGGGGTTGTCGAACAGCCGGCCGACGTTGTCGGCCCCGTGCCCGCCGGGCAGCAGCGGCGGCGGGACGTCGGAGACCACGCTGTTGGTGCGGGTCGCGACGATGATCATCCAGTAGATCGGGAAGACCGACAGCGCCAGCGCGACGATCAGCGTGAGGTAGGTCAGCGGGCTCGCGTTCCACATGCCGCGGAACCGGCCGGGCCGCGCGGCGGCGTGCCGTGCTCTGTTGTTCGGGGCGTCGGGCCGCCCGCCGGGGCCTGCGAGGAGCGTGGTCACTTGGAGCCTCCCCCTCCCGTGCGCCGCACGGCCAGGAAGTTGAGCAGGGAGAACACGATGATCATCACGAACAGCGCCCAGGCGACGGTGGCGCCGTAGCCGTACCGGTCATGGCCGAACGCGTTGTCGTACATGTACATCGTGATCGTCTGGAACTGGTGCATCGGGCCGCCGTCCATCTTGTTCGGCGTGCCGACGCTGAACAGGACGGGCTCGGTGAACAGCTGCAGCCCGCCGATCGTCGAGATGATCACCGTGAAGATGATCGTGGGCCGCAGCATCGGCACCGTGATCTGCCAGAACTGCCGGATCCGGGAGGCGCCGTCGATCGCGGCGGCCTCGTACAGGTCCTTCGGGATGGCCTGCATGGAGGCGAGGTAGATCAGCGCGTTGTAGCCGGTCCAGCGCCAGTCCACCATCATCGCGATGGCGATCCAGGACCAGCCGCGGCTGCTCGCCCAGTGGATCGGGTCGATGCCGAACAGCCCGATCACCCAGTTGACCATGCCCCAGTTGGTGTCGAACATCTGGGTGAACACGATCGCGACGGCGGCGGTCGAGGTGACCAGCGGGGCGACCATCCCGATGCGGAACAGGGTCGACATCCGCATCCGCCGGTTCAGCGCGTTCGCGACGAGCAGGGCGATCAGCAGCTGCGGGATGGTCGAGACGGCGAAGATGCCGAGGGTGTTGACCGTCGCGTGCCAGAAGTCGGCGTCGGTCAGCAGGTAGTCGTAGTTGTCGAGCCCGATGAACTTGCGTGTTCCGGACGACAGCTCCCACTGGTGCAGGGAGACCCAGAGGGTGTAGACGAGCGGGAACGCGCCGAAGATCAGGAAGACGATGTAGAACGGCGAGATGAAGGCGTAGGGTGCGCCCTTCAGGTCGAGCCGGGCCAGACGGGCCCGCCAGGTGCGGCCGGGGCCCGGCCGGTCCTTCGCCGGCGAGGGCGGCGGCGGGCCGTTCCGGCTGGGGCGCAGATCGGTGGTCATCGTCGTGCGCCTCCTTTCCGAGGACGGGGCGAAGCGGGGAGAGGCCGGATGGGAACGGCGGCGGCGCCGGCGGGGAGGTAACGGCGCGGCGCCGCCGCCGTGGTCACGGGACGCCGGGGGTTACCTGGCGGCCTTCTTGGCCTCGTCGACGGCCTTCGTCCAGGCGTCGGCCGGCTTCTGCTTGCCCTGGCCCACGGAGATCAGGACGTTCTCCACCGCGGCCCGGACGTCCTCGTTCTTCGGCCCGAGGTGGACGGGCTTCACACCGGCCGCCAGCTCACCGAAGATCTGGCCGACCGGAGCGTCGCCGAAGTAGGCGCTCTTGGCACCCGCGACGGCCGGGTCCTGCGCGGCCTGCGGCGAGGACGGGAAGACGTTCGCGGCCTTGTACGCGGCCACCTGGCCCTCGGGCGAGGTCAGGAACTTGGCCAGCTCGGCGGCGGCCTTCGCGTGCTTGCTCTGCTTGGGCACGGCGAGCCAGGAGCCGCCCCAGTAGCCGGCGCCGCCCGGGGTCTTGGCGACGTCCCACTTGCCCTTGCCGTAGTCGCCGGAGAACTCCTCGATGCCCCCGAGCATCCAGGACGGGCACGGCAGGGCGGCGAAGGTGTCCCGCTTGAGGGCGGTCTGCCACGGCGGGGTGAAGATCGACATGTCCGCGGTGAGCTTGTTCTCCGCGAACTTCAGCGAGGTGTCGAACGCCGTCTTCACGGCAGGGTTGCTGTCGAAGACGAGGTTGTTGCTCTTGTCGAAGAAGCTGTAGCCGGGGCCGTTGCCGGCGTTCTGCAGAACGGTGGCGCGGAACACGGCGGTCGGCCCGTCCAGCCACTTGGTGCCGGGCACCTTGTCCTGGAACTTCTGCCCGGTCGCGAGGAACTGGTCCCACGTCGACCAGAGCTCGGACACCTTCTCGCGGTCGGTGGGGAGGCCGGCCTTCTTGAAGAGGTCCTTGCGGTAGCACATGGCGAGGGGGCCGATGTCGGTGCCGAGTCCGACGAGCTGCTTGCCGTCGGGGGTGACGCCCATCTGCCACTTCCAGGGCAGGAAGTTCTTCTCCAGGTCCTTGCCGCCCTGGTCGAAGAGGTTGACGAACTTGTTCGCCTGCTGCATGTACAGCGGGAGGATGCCCTCCTCCAGCATGACGACGTCGCCGGCGCCGCTTCCGGTTGCCATCCACTGCTGGATGCGCGGCTTGTACTCGTCCAGCGTGGAGACCTTGCGCTGCTTGATCTTCACGTTGGGGTGGGACTGCTCGTACTGCTTGTAGAGCGCGTCGTAGCCCGGCTCGCCGAAGACGTCGACGGTGAGCTCGATCGGCCCGCTGTCGGAGCCTCCCTTGTCGCCGTCGTCGTCGCCGCCGCACGCGACGGACAGGCTGCCGACGAGTACCGCCGCCATCGCCGTACTCAGTCCGCGCCGCATGATGGCCCTCATGGCGGACCCCTCTCAGGTTGTGACTTGCAGTGGTGTGGGAGCGCTCCCACGAAGGAAAGACCGTGACCGGGCTCACTGTCAATCGCCGAGATGGAACCGTTACAAGAAGCTGTCCGCGGAGCGAGGGTGGTCAGGCTTCCTCCGACCCGCGGTCAGCATACGGTCAAGGCGTTCCGACCGGTGCGGTCACCCCTCCTTGACGGGGGTCAGCCGGGCCGCCGCCGGAGCCGGCGCGGTGGACCGCCGCACGACGAGTTCCGGCCGGTAGAGCAGCTCCGTGCGGGAAGCGCGGACACCGCGGATCTCGTCCAGGACGGTGCTCACCGCGGCCATCGACATCTCCCGCACCGACTGCCGGATCGTGGTCAGCGGCGGGTCGAGGTAGGCGGTCAGGAGCGAGTCGTCCATGCCGGTCACGGACACGTCCTCGGGCACCTGGAGCCCCCGCGCCCGCGCCGCCCGGATCGCGCCGAGCGCCATGATGTCGTTGCCGCCGCAGATCGCCGTGCAGCCGGCGTCGAGCAGCTCGGCCGCCGCCGCCTGCCCGCCCTCGACCGTGTACATCGTGTTGACGATCAGCCCCTCGACCTCGTCGGGGCCGAGGTCGGTGTGGGCGGCCATACCCCGCCGGAACCCCTCGGTCTTGCGCCGCGTCGGCACGTACACGTCCTGCCCGATCGCGAGCCCGATCCGCCGGTGGCCCATTGCGGCCAGATGCCCGACGATCGCCTCCAGCGACGCCACGTCGTCGTTGGAGATGAACGGCGCGTCGATGTCGGGCCGGTACCCGTTCACCAGGACGATCGGGAGCGCCTGCTCCAGCAGCCGCGCGTACCGGGCCCGGTCGGAGTTGGCGTTGGCGTGCAGGCCGTTGACGAAGATGATCCCCGCGACGCCGCGCTCCAGCAGCATCTCGATGTAGTCGTCCTCGGCGACGCCGCCCGGCGCCTGCGAGCACAGCACCGCCATGTACCCGTGCCGGGCGAGCGCGCTCTCGATGACCTCGGCGAACGCCGGGAAGATCGGGTTGGTCAGCTCCGGGATGATCAGCCCGATCAGCCCGGCCCGCTGCTGGCGCAGCCGGGCCGGGCGCTCGTAGCCGAGTACGTCCAGGGCGGTCAGCACCGCCTGGCGCGTGGTCGGGGACACGCCCGGCTTGCCGTTGAGCACGCGGCTCACGGTCGCCTCGCTCACCCCGGCATGCGCCGCGATGTCCGCCAGACGCGTCGTCATGGGTTTCAAACTAGCCCCTCCTCGACATCCCACCACAGGGCGGTGTCCGGGGGCAGGTCCAGGTGGCCGCCCTCCAGCTGGACCGGTCCGCTCGCGAGGAGCGGTGTTCCGCGCAGGGGCACGCGGACCGCGCGATCGCCCGTGTTCACCGCGCACGCGAGCCGCCTCCCCCCGTTCTCCCGGACGAAGACAAGTGTGCCGGGTGGGGCCGGTTCCCAGCGCAGTCCGCCGTCGCCGAGCGCCGGGTGCTCGCGGCGCAGGCGCAGCGCGTCGCGGTAGAGCGCCAGCATGGAGCCGGGGTCGGTGTCCTGCGCGGCCACGGTCAGGTCGCGCCACGCGGTGGGGATCGGCAGCCAGGACGCGGCGCCCGCGCCGAAGCCGAACGGGGGCTCCTCGCCCTCCCACGGCAGCGGGACGCGGCAGCCGTCCCGGCCGGCGCCCTCGCCGCGCAGCCGCTGCGGGTCCTGCTGGAACTCCTCCGGCAGGTCGAGCACCTCCGGCAGGCCCAGCTCCTCACCCTGGTAGACGTAGGACGAGCCGGGCAGCGCGAGCGTCAGCAGCGCCGCCGCGCGGGCGCGCCGCAGCCCGGTCTCGCCGTCGCCGTACCGGGTGACGTGCCGTTTCACGTCGTGGTTGGACAGCACCCAGGTCGCCGGGGCGCCGACCTCTGCGGCGGTGGCCAGCGACTCCTCGATCACCTGGCGCAGACCGTCCGCGTCCCAGGGCGCGGTCAGGTAGTGGAAGTTGAACGCCTGGTGCAGTTCGTCGGGGCGGGTGTAGTGGGCGAGCCGCTGCGGGGTCGGCGCCCACGCCTCGGCGACGGCGATCCGCTCGCCGCCGTAGGAGTCGAGCAGGCGCCGCCACGCGCGGTGGATGTCGTGGACGGGGTCCTGGTCGAAGTACGGCAGGACGGCCGTGCCGAGCATCTCGACCTGGTTCGGGTGGCCGACGTCCGGCAGCCCCGGGGCCTTGGCCATGCCGTGGGCGACGTCGACGCGGAAGCCGTCCACGCCGAGGTCGAGCCAGAACTTCAGGATGTCGGAGAACTCGGCGTGGACCTCCGGGTTCTCCCAGTTCAGGTCGGGCTGCTCGGACGCGAACAGGTGCAGGTACCACTGGCCGTCCGGCAGCCGGGTCCAGGCGGGGCCGCCGAACACCGACTCCCAGTCGTTCGGGGGCTGCGCGCCGCCGGGGCCGCGCCCGTCCCGGAAGATGTAGCGGGCGCGCTCGGGGGAGCCGGGCGGTGCGGCGACCGCGGCCTGGAACCAGGCGTGCGCGTCGGAGGTGTGGTTCGGGACGACGTCCACGATGATCCGCAGGCCGTGGGCGTGCGCGTCCGCGATCAGATCGCGGGCGTCGGCGAGCGTGCCGAACAGCGGGTCGACGTCGCGGTAGTCGGCCACGTCGTAGCCGAAGTCGGCCATCGGGGAGACGTAGAACGGGGTCAGCCACAGCGCGTCCACACCGAGGCCGGCCAGGTAGGGCAGGCGCGACCGGATGCCGGGCAGGTCGCCGACCCCGTCGCCGTCGGAGTCGGCGAAGCTGCGCACGTACACCTGGTAGATGACGGCGTCGCGCCACCAGCGGGTGCCCGCCTCCTCGTGGGAGGCGTGGGCGAGCAGGGTGTCCTGGGTCATGAACATCCTTCGTAATCGGGTCGGGAGCTACTTGACGCCGCCGGCGGTGAGCCCGGCGACGATCCGGCGCTGGAAGACCAGCACGAGGGCGATCAGCGGGACGGTCACGATCACCCCGGCCGCCATCTGGGTGCCGAACGGCTGGTCGAACCCGGAGACGCCGGTGAACTTGGAGATCGCGACCGTGGCGGTCTGCATCTCCTTCTTGTTGACCACGGACAGCGCGATGAGGAACTCGTTCCACGCGGCGATGAAGGTGAGGATCGCCGTGGTGAACACCCCGGGCGCCGCCAGCGGGACGATGATCTTGCGGAAGGCCTGGCCGCGGGTGCAGCCGTCCACCATCGCGGCCTGCTCCAGCTCGAACGGCAGCTGCCGGAAGAACGCGGTGAGCAGCCACACCGACAGCGGCAGCGCGAACCCGAGGCTGGGCAGCACCATCGCCTGGTAGGTGTTGATCCACTTGATGTCGGTGAAGAGTTTCAGCAAGGGGACGAGCTGGGAGATTCCAGGGAACATCGTGGTCGCGATGATCAGGCCGAGCACCGCGTTCTTGAACCGGAAGTTCAGCCTGGCCAGCGCGTACGCGGTGAACGTGCCGATCAGCAGCGTCAGCACGGTCGTGCTGCCGGCCACGATGACGCTGTTCAGCAGCGCCCGGCCGAACCCGTTGCCGCCGGAGAAGACCGCGGAGAAGTTCTCCCACGACCACCGGGCCGGGACGATCGAGTTGTCGAACTGGTCCTGCGGGCGGCGGAACGCCGAGACCGTCATCCAGTAGAACGGCGCGAGGCAGTAGACCGCCACCGCGGCGAAGCCGAGGTAGGACAGCAGCCGTTTCGCCTGTGTCATGATGCCGCCTTCTTGCGCTTCGACTGCTGGCGGGCCTCGCCGATGATGTCTGCGCCGAGCAGCTTCACGAACAGGTAGGCGATCAGCGCGATGTAGAGGAACAGGACGGTCGCGTACGCCGCCGCCGACCCGTACCGCAGGTTGGACGCCTCGAACCAGGCGATCATCGTCAGCGTCTCCACCGATCTCTGGTTGACGCCGATGAGCACGGCGGGCAGGTCGAACATGCGCAGGACGTCCAGCATCCGGAACAGCACGGCGACCAGCAGCGCGGGCTTCACCAGCGGCAGCGTGATGCGGAGGAACTGCTGGACGGGCCCGGCGCCGTCGACCCGCGCGGCCTCGTAGACGTCCCGGGGGATCATCTGCAGCCCGGCGAGGACGAGCAGCCCGATGAACGGGGAGGTCTTCCACACCTCGGCGATGACGATGGCCATCTTGGCGGCGAAGCCGTCGGCGGTCCACAGGATCTGCCGGCCGAGGACGGCGTTCGCGGCGCCGTCCGCCTGGAAGATCCACCGCCACAGCAGGCCGGAGATCGCGGTCGGGATCGCCCAGGGCACGAGGATGCTCGCCCGCACGATCGCCCGCCCCTTGAACGCCTGGTGCATGATCAGCGCCATCGCGACGCCGATCAGCGTCTCCAGCACGACCGTCGTCAGCGTGAAGAACGTGGTGTTGGAGAAGGCGTTCCAGAACGCGCCGGCGCGGTCGCCCTGGAAGATCGCGGTGTAGTTGTCCAGGCCGACGAACCGGTCGCCCTCGACGACGAACCCCTGCGCGTCCAGGCCCTCGCCGCGCGCGTACAGCGACTCGCGGAACCCGGCGAGGACGGGGTAGCCGATGACCAGCGCGAGCACGAGCAGCGTGGGGGACAGCAGCAGCGCGGCGAGGCGCTTCGTCCCCTGCACGTCGCGCTTGCGCCTGCGCGGCGCGTCCGCCGCGGAGGTGCCCGCGGCGGACGGCGTCTCGGTGGTGGTCACGGTCACTGCGCGGTCAGCGGCTGGAGTTCGGCCTGCAGGTCCGACAGGGCCTGGTCGACGGGCTTCTTGCCGGTCACCGCGTCGTACATGTCGCCCTGGATCGCGGCGGTCACGTCGCCGTACTTCACCGCGACCGGGCGCGGCTTGGCGTTCGCGATGGCCTGCTTCAGGACGGGCAGGTACGGGAACTTCTTCACCATCTCCGGGTCGTCGTACAGTGCCGCGACGGTCGGGGCCTGCGAGGTGGCGAGCAGGTTGGCGCGCTGCGACTGCTCACCGGTCAGGTACCGGATGAAGTCGAGCGAGGTCGCCTTGTTCTTGGCGAACGCGGAGATCGCGAGGTTGTGCCCGCCGAGGTTGGCGACGCCGGGGCCGTTCGGGCCGGGCAGCGGCGCGACCGCGAACTTGCCCGCGACCTTGGACGAGCCGTCATCGGAGTTGGCGAGGGCGTACTGGTAGGGCCACTGCCGCTGGAAGACGAGCTTGCCGGACTGGAAGTAGCGGCGCCCGCCTTCGGTGCTGAGGGTGACGGCCTCCTTCGGCATGTGCTCCTTCTTGGCGTTCACCAGGAACTCGACGCCCTGCTTGGCCTGCGGGGTGTTCAGCGCGGGCTTGCCGTCCGCGCCGATGATCGAGCCGCCGGCGCTGCCGATCGCCTCGACCGCGCTGATCGTCATGCTCTCGGTCTTGTTGACCTCGGTGAAGAAGCAGTCGATGCCCTTCGCCTCGGGCAGCTTCCCGACCTTCTCGCAGGCGTCCCACATCTCGTCGTAGGTCTTCGGCGGCGCCGAAATCCCGGCCTTGTCGAGGAGGTCCTTGCGGTAGTAGAGCATCCCGGCGTCGGACGTGGACGGCACCGCGTACAGCCGGTCGCGATACTGCCCGGTGGTGATCGTCGCGGGCAGCATCTTGGACAGGTCGATCTTGTCCTTGGGCAGCTCGGCGAGCCAGCGGTTGGCGGCGAACTCGGCGGTCCACACGACGTCCAGGTTCAGCACCGAGTAGGCGTCGGACTTGGTGGTGGCGTTCTGGATCATCTGCTGGCGCTGGTCGTTGGGCTCGTCCGGCAGTTCGATGATGCGGACCTGCTCCTTCGGGTGCTCGGCGTTCCAGCCGTCGACCTGCTTCTGCAGGTGGCCGGAGCGGTCCTTGCCGGTGACGAAGGTGATGGGGCCGCGGCCGTCCAGCGCCGCCGCGCCCGCGCCGCCCGCGGTGCCGCCGCCGTCATCGCCGCCGCAGGCGGAGAGCGAGAGCGCGACGGCGGCGCACATGACCGTGGCGCCGATCAGGGGGATGCGCCGCATGGTGTCCTCCTTCGCGGGACGGGCCCTCGCCGGGCCGCCCGCAGGTCCGTACTGGGGGTGACTGGACCGGGACGTTAGCAACGCGTTTCAGTTCCGTAAACCGCTTGCAGAAACTTTCTGCAAGTCTGTGGCCGATCTGTAACCGGCTTACAGCGGCCGGACAATCCGCTCGACGCGCCCCCGGGGCCTGCGCCAGGCTGCCTCCGTGACGAATCCCGATCATGGCGCCGCCCTGGACCTCGTCCGCGACCACACGATCCTGTCGGTGGTGACCGGCGGGCGAGCCTACGGGCTGGCGACCGATGCGAGTGACGTGGACCGGCGCGGCGTCTACGCAGCGCCGGCCCCGCTGTTCTGGCGTTTCACCAAGCCGCCGACCCATGTGGACGGCCCGCTGCCCGAGCAGTTCTCGTGGGAGCTGGAGCGGTTCTGCGAGCTCGCGCTGGGCGCGAACCCGACCGTCCTGGAGTGCCTGTGGTCGCCGATCGTGGAGAACGCCACACCGATCGGCGAAGAACTGCTGGCCGTCCGCACGGCCTTTCTGTCCCGTCACGCGCACCGCACGTTCCTCGGCTACGCCGAGTCCCAGTTCCGCAAGCTGGAAGGCGACTTGCGCAACGGCGGCGCGCCGCGCTGGAAGCACGTCATGCACATGCTGCGGCTGCTGGAGAGCGGCCTGCACCTCGTCCGCCATGGTGAGCCGCGTGTGGACGTCGGCGACCTGCGCGACCGCCTCCTCGCCGTCCGCCGCGGCGAGGTCGGCTGGGCCGAGATCGACACCTGGCGGACCTCCCTGACCGCCGGGATGGACGAGGCTCTGGCCCGCAGCCCCCTCCCGGTCTCTTATA